>JAESSR010000107.1 GCA_016764015.1 Phycisphaerales bacterium | reverse complement strand
TTGTGAATCTGGTCAGGGCTTGACCGCAGCAGCCATAAGCAGCCGTCATCCGGTGCCGTTGGTGTCCTGGGCATCGACAATGGGGGGTTGGGGATTGGGAGATGGTCTCATGTGTAATCAACTAGCCGATCGCGATTACTTCAGGGCCTATCGAAGTTCATTGGGATTTACGAGCCAAGCCACCGCTAAAGAGTTTCTTTCTGGCAAAAATGTCTCTGCGGGTATCGATTATGAATACATCGACAGGCTTCTTACTCGGCTCAACGAGATCATTACAGCAGTAAACAGTTCAATGCATATTTCTAGGCAGCACGAAAACATTGCACAGTTTTGCTCGACGAACATCACAGATATCTACACCGTCGTCCGAGAAACGGGGAACCTCCCTCGGCTCAACAATCAAGGCCGAAGGCCTGAAAATGTGCTTTACTCATGGCTACGCGGATATGCAATGACGCGATTCCTGCAACCGACAATTGCTGATTTGTTTGCCATTGATCCCGAAGCTATCCACGATTTTGGAGACGATGATTTTCGAGCAATTGAAACTTTCCGAAGAACTCCCAAAGCTGACCTCCAGCTAACCTATGGCGACACGCAAATTGTGATTGAAGTCCAATCTGGATTTCAGAATATCAATGACATTAAGCAGCACAAAGTGCTAGAAGCCAAAAGAATTCGTCGTGAAGAAGGAGTTGTGACTATTTGTATGCACTTTGATGTATTCAATGGACAAGTCGCATTTGTGAGGCTCGATGCCATTGACGAGGAAAACTTGAACTGGATCACACGCCAACAAATGGAAGGCCAGACCGTGTTCAATATTGACCTAGGATACTTTGGTTGGCGAGTAATGAATCCGCTCCCAACGCTCGACAGCCTTGACCTAAACCTGTAAACTATGTCAATGAACTCTATCGATCTCTTCGCAGGTGCCGGCGGGCTTTCGCTTGGTTTGAGCCAAGCGGGCATCAATGTCGTGCTCGCCAACGAGCTCGAAGAGGACTTTGCAGCAACCTACCAAGCGAATCATCCAAATACACGCATGCGTGTTGATGACATCGCAAGGATTGACTTTGCGGCTGAAATCAAAGCCCTTGAGCTTACTGGCAATATCCATCTCGTCTGCGGCGGCCCGCCTTGCCAAGGGTTCAGCACCGTCGGTAAAAAAGACCTCGACGACCCACGCAACAGCCTCTTTCAACAGTTTCTTCGGTGTGTCGATGAAACGAACCCAGAGGCGATTATCTTTGAAAATGTCGCTGGTTTCAAAACGATGTATCAAGGCCGGGTCTACCACGAGCTCATCGAACATCTCACAAGTCGCGGCTTTGTCACTGATACAAAAATCCTGAACGCTGTCGATTTCGGGCTCGCTCAATATCGAAAACGCACCATCGTGGTCGGTATCCGCTCCGACAAACTCGTCGAATGGCCTACTGCCCAATACAGCAATGATTCCGATGGGCTATTTGGCGCGTTGCCCCCATACCGAGTGTTGATGGATGCCATCAGCGATCTTCCCCCGCTCTCGGCTTGTGGACAATCGGATGAGTACCTGAGTGAACCCCAGAACGAGTTTCAGGAAGCGATGCGCGATGGGGCATCAGAACTCACTGAGCATAACTGCGCCAACTATGGCCAACGGATGCAGGAGATTCTAAAAATCATTCCACCTGGTGGAAGCGTGCATGATCTACCCGAAAGATTACGACCCAAAGGGTACTTTGCAAATACCTATGCCCGTCTCGTACCAGATCAACCTTCCCCCACCATCACACGCAACTTTGGAACACCATCCTCATCAAGATGTGTTCATCCGCACCAGAATCGTGCATTGAGCACCCGCGAAGGCGCTCGGCTTCAAGGCTTCCCTGATTGGTATAAGTTCATCGGATCAAAAACTTCAAAGAACTTACAAATCGGCAATGCCGTGCCACCCCCACTGGGGAAAGCCTTAGGCCAGATGATGCAGAAAATGCTCGCTCCAGATGCATCAATGTCGCTCACTATGCCCAAATAGCCGACGCTTTGGCTCCTATCATCTCCCATGGCTTACACCGCACTTGCTCGCAAACACCGTTCTCGTACATTCGATGAAGTCGTTGGGCAATCGCCCATCGCCAAGACGCTCAAAGCCGCGATTGATTTGGATCGGGTGCATCATGCGTACCTCTTTACGGGCACGCGGGGTGTCGGCAAGACCTCCATGGCACGGATCTTTGCCAATGAACTCAATAATCCTGATCGCAAAGAAGACATCGCCGATGCCATATTCACCGGGCAAGACACTGATGTCATCGAAATCGACGCGGCCTCCAACACCGGGGTCGATCACACCCGCGAACTCATCGCCAACAGCGCCTATCGCCCGATGCGTGGACGATACAAGGTCTACATCATTGACGAAGTGCATATGCTCTCGATGCAGGCGTTCAATGCGTTGCTCAAGACGATGGAGGAGCCGCCCGAGCATGTGAAGTTTATTCTTTGCACCACCGAGGCCCACAAAGTGCCGGCGACGATTCAGTCTCGCTGCCAACGCTTTGATTTCCGAAATATCCCCGTTGCTTCTATCGCAGATCATCTCAAATCACTCGTCAAATCTGAAGGCTTTACAGCCGATGACGAACTCGTGTTCACACTTGCTCGACTCGGCAATGGCTCGATGCGCGATGCGTTGTCGTTGCTTGATCGGCTGTTGGCCTCTGGCGAGAAGAAACTCACGACGACACTGCTTGAAGAACTCCTTGGGCTTCCAGATCGTGATGTGCTCAGTTCACTCATTGATGCAATCGCTGATGGCGATCCCAAGATCGTGCTCCAATCCACCGGCTCGCTGATGAACAAAGGCATTACCGGCGAACAACTCCTCGGATCATTGCTCGAACGGTTCCGCGACTTGATGGTGCTCGGCTCATGCGGGCAAGAGACTGATTTGGTTGAGTTATCCGATGAGGTAAGAGCAACCGAGTTTGAGCGAGCCCGGCGGTTTGATGCCGCGGGGATGGTTCACATGATCGCGTTGTGCGAATCGGTGCAACGGGCGATTAAATCTTCGCCTGCGCCGCGGGCATTGCTTGATGCGTGCATGGTTCGCTTGGTGATGACGGAGAAGATTGCCGATGTAGCCGCGTTTGTGGTTGCTGGAGGAAACGCCGTAAAAAAAGCGTGAGGGCAGCGTCTGGTTCGATCCCAGAACCCATCGAAGCTCCTATGCCTCGACCAACGCTGCCCCTGAGACCAGTCAAACCGATCAAGCGTGATGATGCCAGTGAAACTTCGGCTTCGAGTCATCGGCGGAAGATTCAGGTGGTTAAATCTGAGCCTGCGCCATCAAACGAAGCCACGCCTGAACGCACGCAGCCGACCCCGCAACTGCGTGGGCCAACGCCTGAAGAAGTGATGGAAGATCCGTTGGTGCGGTCTGTCCTCGATGTGTTCGAAGGCGAGATTAAACGGGTACATCCGAAGAACAAATAACCAAAGCAAGCGAGACCAATCAATGTTCGACAAACTCAAAACCATGCAGGCCCTCGGGTCATTGATGAAAAACAAAGAGCAGCTTGCTGAAGCCGGCGAGCGGATCAAGGGCAAGGTCGAGACCATGCGTGTTGAGGGCGAAGCTGGGGGCGGGGCATGTCGAGCCGTTGTCAATGGCAAAATGAAACTGCTCGATCTCACGCTTGATCCGGCATTGCTTGCGGGGATGGCCGTTGACGAGAAAACACGCGACCTGGCGACGGCTCTTATAAAGGATGCAATCAATGATGCGACCGAGCGGGCGCAGCAGCAGGTGCAGGATTTGATTTCGCGTGAGGCTGAGGAACTCGGGCTTGGTGATATTGGCGGACAGCTCGGTGGGTTCTTGAACTGATAATTCACCTCAA
>JAESSR010000106.1 GCA_016764015.1 Phycisphaerales bacterium | reverse complement strand
ATTGAAGCAACCAAGGCTGCTGAGATGAGCGTTGCCTGGCGAGTCAATGAACTACTTGAGCGATGATTTTCTGTGCGTCTATCCATACCCCATCCTATCGGCTAAGACACCCGCATACACTCAAAGAACCCCATCAGGAGCACACAATGTCTCACCAATCATCACTTTCTGGCCGAGTCGCCCTCATCACCGGCGCAAGCGCAGGAATCGGGCAAGCGGTCGCCCTCGATCTGGCTTCAAAGGGCGCAGCAATCGTCCTCAATGCCCGACGAGCAGAACGGATCGACGAGCTCGCCCAACGCATCACCGATCAGTTCGGCATGATTGATGGCAAAGCCAGAGCGATTTGTGTCCCCGGCGATGCTTCGGATGATTCAACCATCGACGCCATGCTGGCAGCCTCCCAAGATCACTTCGGAATTGTGAGCGATCTCATCGTTGCCAACGCCGGCCGCGGGCTCGACGGCTCGGTCATGACCTCGGACACCGAGCAATGGGAATCCATGCTCAAGACCAACATCCTCGGCGTCGCCCGGCTCATCCGCAAAGCCGGTACGCAGCTTCTCGATCTCCAGGCCAATCGTGAGTGGACCGAGCACCCCGCCGACATCGTGATCCTTGGATCAACCGTCGGCAGGCACATCTCCCCATTCTCATCAATGTACGGCTGCACCAAGTTCGCCGTCAACTCGTTGGCTGAGGCAGCAAGGCGAGAACTCGGCCCATCAGGCATCCGCGTGAGCCTGATCGAACCCGCGATCGTCAAGAGCGAGTTCCAAGAAAAAGCTGGCTACGACCCAGACGCCTTCGACAAAGTCATGGACAAGTTCGCCCCGGTATTGGTCCCCGAAGACATCGCAATATCCATCGGCTTCATCGTCACCCAGCCAGCGAGTGTGCATGTCTGCGATGTAGTCATCCGCCCGACGAGACAGGATTACCCGTGAATGATACTCGTACAACTACTTAGACTGATGGCATCCAATAAGTAAGTGGACGATGGATTCGGTTTGGCCGAAAAACTGTGACCCATTCCATGAGTTCAATAGATCCATCAGGATTATGGATCTCGATCTTAATCGTAACCGTGATGATCTCTTTCGAGCTAGGTTCAATATCAAAATCCAAGCCTTTCCAATCGGCCCAAGTCTGATATTTATACCCTTCTCTTCCAGCTGTAAACGGAAGATCCAATGGCAATGAATCTGGAAGGTATGATTGAATTTTCCCCGATTTCGAACCCACCGCTTCCAACTCAAGTAGCCTCACACTGATCTGGGTTTCTGGACTGTCTTTATCTACACCAAAGCCAATGTGCCGCGGCCCGCTCTCATCCATGTAGTAATCATCGCTTCCTTGCAAATACACACCAAACTTGATGTGCTCATGTAAAGGAAGAACCGAATCTGTCTCGTATGTCCAAGTAACCGGAGTGCTGGCATACAAAAATGAATAACCAAGCCCGCAACAGGTAAATGGTGCTAAGAACAAGGCCATGAGAGTCCAGAGAATGACTCGCTGTGTGCTTTTTTTCATATCTCACCGCCCCAAATAACACCCTGGCACATCACCAAAGTCCGCACGGATCACCGAGCGAATCCCCCCACGCCCTTTCCAGTTCGTCTCGATCTGAAGCCACGCCGGATCGATCACCTTCACCAGATCCTCACGGATCGTATTCGTGACGGCTTCAAAGAAGCTGCCTTCATTACGGTACGAGTGGTAGTAGAGTTTCAAACTCTTGAGTTCGATGCACTGCCCGCCGTCTTTGGCGGCTTTGGGTTCGTAGCGCAGTGAGACCACACCAAAGTCTGGGTGTCCGGTAATCGGGCAAACGGAGGTAAACTCCTCGGCCACATGCTCGATGACAAATGGAGTATCGGAGGGGGTTGGGAAGACTTCAAAGATGGCTGTATCTGGCATAGACCCAGCGTAGGCGCAGTTGCTCTTTAATTGAACCGCTGAAACAACTTATGAATCAAGTTGCACAGAAAAAGGGCACCCCGTTTGGGATGCCCTTGAAACTTACATATGACGCCAGAAACAACGAATCAGAGATCGGTTCAGCCTTCGGTTGTTTCCGCTGCTTCTGTTGAGCTCTCGCCAACGATCACATCGCGGATTTGGACTTGAGGCTTCTCCTCGGTAGTCTCGTCCTGAGCTTCTGTTTGAACATCAACTTGAACATCGGTCTGGACTTCGGTCGAAACTTCAGATTGAGCATCGGTAGACACTTGAGCATCTTCCGTGGTCATCTCCGAATCTTCGTCGGATTGCTCAGACGATTGCCCAACTGTTTGCTCCGCCACTTCCATCTCGGCCTCGAGGATCATGGCTTCCGCTTCGCCCTCTGCCTCGTCGTAGTACTCTTCGTCGAACGCGAGGTCTTCGAGTTCTTCCGGCGAGACGAGTGTCTTGACACGGATCTTCTGGTACTTGGGGAAACCAGTGCCCGCTGGGATCAGATGACCCAGAAGAACATTTTCCTTGAGCCCGACAAGATTATCGACCGCACCTCGAAGCGATGCTTCGGTGAGTACCTTGGTCGATTCCTGGAAGGAAGCACCTGACAAGAACGAGTCTGACGACAACGCAGCCTTGGTGATGCCCATGAGCAGGGTTCGACCCGATGCTGGGCGTGCACGCTTGGTCTTGGCGATTTCGCCGCCTTCGGCTTCCGCTTTCGCGTTCGCTTCCTTGACGGAGTCCTTATCGACCAAATCATTGACACGCAATGTGGTCGAGCCAGCATCGGTGACACAGACCTTGTCTGCCATGTTGAGGTTGACTTGACGGAAGTTGAACTTATCGAGGATCTCGTGAGGCAACAAGTTGGTGTCACCCGGATTCTCAACACGCACCTTGCGGAGCATCTGAGACAAGATCATTTCAATATGCTTGTCATTGACGGTCACGCCCTGAGCACGGTACACATTCTGAACTTCGTCGAGCATGTACTGCCAGAGCGATTCCTCGCCCTTGATCCGCAGAATATCGTGAGGCACCAATGGGCCTTCGGTCAACGCGTCACCAGCTTGGACAAAGTCACCCGCGTGCACAAGCAAAGGCTTGTCGTTTGGCACATGGTGATCCTTCTCAATCCCCGAATCGGAGACGATCTTGATCGTCATCTTGCCCTTACGCTTATCAGAATGAATCTCGACGATGCCTGAGATTTCCGCCATGAATGACGGATCCTTCGGCTTGCGAGCTTCGAAGATTTCGGTCACGCGAGGGAGACCACCAACGATATCGGCAGAACCAGACGCGGCTCGTGGCTGACGAGCAACCATCAAACCCGCTTCGACCATTTCGCCATCAGCAACTTCCAAACGAGCCTTCGCGGGCAGGTAGTGGAAGTCGAGGATATGGCCATCGTCGTCGACAATGTTGATCTGCGGATGCAGGTCGCCCTTGTGCTCGATGACAACGAGTGCCTTCTGACCACGCCCGGCATCTTCTTCACGCACGGTCTCGCCGATTTCGATATCGACGAACTCGACGCGACCAGATTTCTCTGCGAGAATCGGTGTACGATGCGGGTCCCACTTGACCAAGATCGAGCCGCGCTTGGCGGTGTCACCGGTCTTGACATAGATGAAACCACCGTACGGAATCTTGGTCTTCTCAAGATCCTTGCCGTTCTCATCAAGAATCGCCAACTCGCCGTTGCGCTTGAGCGAAACGGTGCAGTCGTTGCCGTCTTCGTCCTTGACCGCAACATCGTTGCAATCACGGATTTCGATGGTGCCTTCATTAATAGCGCGATACTCGGTATCAACCACCGCACGCGTACCGATACCACCGGAGTGGAAAGTACGCATGGTCAGCTGGGTACCAGGCTCACCGATCGACTGGGCACCGATGATACCCACAGCCATGCCTTCTTCAACGAGCTTACCCGTCGACATGTCCATGCCGTAATCGAGTGCTGAACACCCCGTTGGTGATTCAGAAGTCAGCGGCGAGCGAACGAGCACCGCGTCAACGCCGGCCTCTTCAACCCGATTGGCTGCTTCTTCGGAGATCATTTCGTTTGCGTCGATGATTTTCTCGCCCGAGACTGGATCGACAACCGCGTTGACTGCAACACGACCAAAGATTTGACCGGTAAGTGTAACATCAATCTGCTCACCCTTATAGATGGCTCGCTTCATGATGCCTCGCCGTGAGCCACAATCGTGCTCGCCGACAATCACAGATTGAGCAACATCACAGAGCTTACGCGTCAGGTAGCCCGAGTCCGCCGTCTTGAGCGCGGTATCGGCCAGTCCCTTACGAGCACCATGGGTTGAGGAGAAGTATTCGAGAATATGCAAGCCTTCACGGAAGTTCGCACGAATCGGGGTTTCGATAATCTCGCCCGATGGCTTGGCCATCAGACCACGCATACCCGCGAGCTGCTGCATCTGTGAAACATTACCACGAGCACCCGAGTCACTCATCAAGTACACCGGATTGAGGAACTTGTTGCCCTCTTTCTTGGTGATGCTTGCGTATGAACCATCGTCGTGACGACGGTCATCGCGGAGTGTATCGATCAACACGACCGTGAGTTCTTCACGACAATGTGACCAGATATCGAGCAACTGGTTGTAGCGTTCGCGTTCGGTGATGATACCACGATCGTAGTTCTTCTCGACACGGTTGACCTTCTGCTGAGCCTTGTCGAGCAGCTCGACCTTTTCCTCAGGAATACGAAGGTCGGTGACGCCGAACGACAAGCCCGCGAGGGTTGCGTTCTTGAAACCAAGGTTCTTGATCTCATCAAGGAGGTTGATCGTCGCTGCACGCCCACAATATTCGTAGGTGTCCTCGATCACACGAGCACAGCCCTTCTTACCGATCGCACAGTTGTAGAACGGCATCCCGTCACCGAGAATATCGTGGAACAACACGCGACCAACAGTCGTGATCAAACGACCATGCTCAGGCATGCCTTCGATCGGTCCACGCTCTTTGTTCACAACCTTGTCCACGCCCGAGAGGCGTACCGAGATCATGTCGTGGATGCCGATTTTCTTAGAATCGTATGCAAGAATCGCTTCTTGCGGATCCTTAAAACGAGGGATGTCCTTTTCTTCGGTCTCGGCGATCACATTGAGTGTCGTCGTGATGAAGTAGATACCCATCACGATGTCCTGCGATGCGTTGATCACAGGCTCGCCGTTCGAAGGCGAGAACACATTGTTCGTAGACAACATCAGCACATGGGCTTCAGCCTGCGCTTCAATCGACAATGGCAAGTGGACTGCCATCTGGTCGCCGTCGAAGTCAGCGTTGAATCCACCACACACCAAAGGGTGCAGCTTGATCGCGTTGCCTTCTACAAGTACAGGCTCGAATGCCTGAATACCCATACGGTGAAGCGTCGGTGCACGGTTGAGCATGACCGGGTGCTGATGGATGACCTCTTCGAGGATGTCCCAGACTTCCGAATCACGCCGTTCGAGCATTCTCTTCGCACTCTTAATCGTGTCAGCGAGTCCGTGCTCTTTGAGTTTGCGGATGATGAATGGCTGGAACAACTCCAACGCGATCTTCTTAGGAAGACCACACTGGTTGAGCTTGAGCTCAGGTCCAACAACAATCACCGAACGACCGGAGTAATCTACTCGCTTACCGAGCAGGTTCTCGCGGAAGCGACCCTGCTTGCCCTTGATCATGTCCGTGAGCGACTTGAGCGCCCGTGACGATGAGCCGAGCACCGGACGACGGCAGCGGTTGTTATCAAACAACGCGTCCACAGCCTGCT
>JAESSR010000105.1 GCA_016764015.1 Phycisphaerales bacterium | reverse complement strand
CTGGCTAACGAAAAGCAATTTGTTGTCGCCCGCAATCAACCTTATGGACCTGCTGATGGCGTCACTCACACGCTCGTGCAGCACGCCGTGTCACGCGGGTTGTTGAATGTAATGATTGAAATACGTAACGACATTATAAACACGCCGGAAAGCCAGCGCAGAATGGGTGAAATACTGGCGCGTCATTTTACTGACGCACTTGCCCGATTGCGGGTGAAAGAGGCACCATGAGAAAATTCATAATACTCTATGTCCGGACGATCGACAGGGTGAATTTTTCTGTTGGCAGAGTAACAATGTACATGATCTTTTTGATGATTGGTGTGCTGTTTTATTCCTCGATCGCGAAAACATTCTTCCACCCGGCCTTGTGGACTCTGGAGTTTGCGCAGTTTCTTATGGTGTCGTACTTCCTGCTTGGCGGAGCCTATTCGCTCCAGCTGAAAGGCCATGTTCGTATGGACCTGCTGTATAGTCAGGGGTCTGAGCGCACGAGAAGTAAATGGGACACATTCACATCAATTTTTCTGATCACCTATCTTGTTGTGCTGCTCTTTGGCAGTCTTTCCAGTCTGACCTATGCAATTGAATATGGTGAACGAAGCTATTCGTCCTGGCGACCATATATGTGGCCAGTGAAGATTGTTATGGCTACAGGAATTTTACTGATGTTACTTCAGGCAATCTCACAGTTTTTCAAGGATTTTGCGATGGCCAGGGGGGAGCCACTCGAATGAGTTATGAAATGATCGCCATCGTCATGTTCGTTGGTATGATGGGCATGCTTTTGACCGGGCAGCGGGTTTTCGGTGCCATTGGTTTTGTTGCGGCAGTTGCGGCATTGGTGTTATGGGGCGATGGTGGTGCGGAACTACCGTTCAGTGCGGCCATGAAGTTGATGAAATGGTACCCGTTGATGACCTTGCCGCTGTTCATCTACATGGGATATATTATGTCGGAATCCCGTATCGCCGACGATCTTTATGAGATGTTTCATGTCTGGATGGGACCAATACACGGCGGATTGGCGATTGGCACCATCTTTTTGATGGTGGTAATTTCGGCAATGAACGGCCTTTCGGTTGCCGGCATGGCGATTGGTGCGACCATTGCGTTGCCGGAACTGCTGCGGCGAGGTTATGACAAGATTATGGTAACCGGTGTGATCCAGGCGGGTAGTTCACTCGGTATTCTTGTGCCTCCCAGCGTTGTCCTCGTACTTTATGGTATGATCGCGCGCCAACCAGTTGGTCAGTTGTGGCTGGCCGGTGTTTTCCCCGGATTGATGATGGCCGGATTGTTCATTCTATACATCGCTGTGCGCTGTAAATTACAACCGGAACTGGGACCGCCGCTATCAAAAGAAGAACGTAATGTGCCGTGGAGCAAAAAGCTTGCTTTGCTGCGGGCCGGGATACTTCCTCTGTTTATTTTCGTCTCGATGACAGGTTTGTTTCTTACAGGTGTAACAAGTCTGGTTGAAAGCTCTGCGGTTGGCGCAACCGCTGCCACGTTGGCAGCGCTGATAAAAGGGCGGTTAAACAGCAAAGTCATGGAAGCCACTTTGCGTAAAACGCTTGAGATTACCTGTATGTTCATGTGGATCATCATGGCGGCACTGTTATTCGGAGCCGTTTTTGACGGCCTTGGCGCGGTTAAGGCAATTGAAGGGCTTTTTCTTGGAACGCTGGGTTTGACTCCTTGGGAAGTGTTGATCCTGATGCAGCTGTCCTACATCGTCATGGGCATGTTTCTTGATGATACAGCGATGCTGGTTATCGTCGCACCGCTGTATATACCGTTGGTTGGTGCCCTCGGGTTTGATCTCATCTGGTATGGCGTACTTTATACGATTACCTGCCAGATTGCCTACATGACACCGCCATTTGGATATAATCTTTTTCTGATGCGCGCCATGGCGCCCCCGGAAATTTCCCTGGCTGACATCTATAGATCAATTATTCCGTTCGTATTGGTGATGACGTTCGCTCTGGGGCTCATCATGATTTTCCCCGAGATAGCTTTATGGCTGCCTCGCTGGCATTATGGGCAGTAATTTCGACAAAAAAGACAGGAGGACAAAAAAAGGATTATAAAAATAATACGCAAGAAGAAAGAGGCCACAATAATAAAAAGAATTGTTATAAAAATTTATCATAAGAGAGGAATTAGCTATGACTAAAAGTAACAGACGTGGATTTTTAAAAAAAGCCGGTGCAGTGGTCGCCACCGCAGGCGCGGCAACCCTGGCAGCACCTGCCGTACACGCAGCTTCGACTATAAAGTGGCGTTTCCAGACCTATGCCGGGGCAGCTCTTGGCCAATTTGTGAGCAAACCGATTATTGATGCAATCAACAAAGCTGCCAAAGGCGAACTCGAGATTGATCTTTTCTATGCGGATCAAATCGTTCCCACAGGTGAGCTGTTCAGATCACTGCAAAAAGGAACCATTGATGCTGTGCATTCGGACGATGATTCCATGGCCGCACCGGTAGAAGTTGCCGTCTTTGGCGGTTACTTCCCAATGGCCACAAGACACGCTCTTGATGTGCCTGTGTTGTTCCAGCAATACGGCCTCGCCGAAATCTGGTCCGATGCCTACAAGAAGGCGGGCGGTGTTGTATGGTTGTCAGCCGCCGGGCAAGACCCCTGTAATTTCAACACCAAAAAAGAGATCAAGACTTTGGATGACCTGAAAGGTCTGCGTCTTTACACGTTCCCCACCGCGGGTCGTTTCCTGTCTCAGTTCGGTGTTGTTCCGGTTCAAATTCCTTATGAAGACGCCGAAGTTGCTGTTCAGACAGGAGAGCTTGACGGTATGGCATGGTCAGGGATTACCGAAGATTATACTGTTGGTTGGGCGGATGTGACCAATTACTTCCTCACCAACAATATTTCCGGTGCCTGGATCGGTTCATTCTACGTCAATGAAAAAAGCTGGAGCGAGTTACCTGAACATCTCAAGCAAATTGTGATGTCATGCATCGAAAGCGGCCATTTCTACCGCAATCAGTGGTACTTTGGTGGCGAAGCAAAATTGCGCGCCGAAGGCACGAAACTAAAGGTGCGGACAATCCCGGCTGAGCAGTGGAAAGTTGTCGAGGATGCTGCCAGCAAGTTCTGGGATGAAATCGCCGAGACCGGAGAAACAGCTGCAAAAGTTGTCAAGATATTCAAGGACTACGACGCTATTCGGCAAAAAGCCGGTGGTATTTATACCTGCGGATAATCGCCTGACAATAATTTAACAAACACAAGAGCCCGGAGAGCAATCTCCGGGCTTTTTTGGTATTATTTTGAAGTTCAATCCTCCGGTCCAATCCTGCCGCTGCGCAATCGCTTGACCCCGCCGCGTTTTGCCTTTGCTTCCAGTCGGCGTTTTTTGACACCTTTGCTGGGGCGTGTGGGGATGCGGTATTTGGGTTGAAAGGCAGCTTCGCGGACCATCTCGACCAGGCGGTTTTGGGCGTCGCGGCGGTTGGCTTCCTGAGTGCGGTGGCGGTTGGCGGTAATGACAATGATGCCGTCTTTGGTGAGCTTTGAGCCGGCTATTTTCTCTAGTCTGTTACGCACGCGCGGCGGCAAAGAGGGCGTATTGCGTGCGTCAAACCTGAGTTGCACTGCACTTGACACCTTGTTGACGTTTTGCCCGCCGGGGCCGCTGGCGCGGATGAATGTTTCCACCAGTTCATCTTCGTGCAGCGATAAAGTTTCGTTGATCTTTATCATGATGGT
>JAESSR010000104.1 GCA_016764015.1 Phycisphaerales bacterium | reverse complement strand
TGATTGCATGGAGCAACGGCTCGCCGGCTTTGCGTAGGTTCCATGCGTTTTCCATATGCGCTTGATCTGAATATTCCCGAATCGGAATGCCCGGCACAACATCTTTGAGTTTCTCAAATGATGCACCGATTGAATCCGAGTTCTCTCCAAAGAACTCGACATAGAGCACCGCTCTCGCGTTAGCGTTTGGCAAAAGATCGAGATATGGCGCACACTGTGCGTTCCCCCTTGCAAGGTCCATAATTAAATCGTCAAGCAGTTCAATTCCCGCTGGATTGAGCTGCAATATTGCACTCACCACTTCAACGGCCTCGTCGAGCTCATCGAACGAGAGTACGGCGAGCCCTTTGCATTGAGGTACCGGATGAAGGTTGAGCGTCGCGGAAACCGTCATCGCGAGTGTGCCCTCTGAGCCACACAATAAGGGTGCGAGATTGACACCCGCGGGGTTCCATTCACACGCTTCGAGTTGGTCGAGTATCGCGTCGAGTTGGTATCCACTCGATCGGCGCATGGTTTTGGGGAATCTTTGACGGATGGAGTCTGCGTTCTTGCGAACAACTTTAATCACTCGGTTGGTGATTTCTCGAACAATGGGATCATGCTCCGATGCACCCTTTTCAAATCGAACTTGCGTTCCATCAGCAAGGCACGCATCGATCGCTATGACATTGTCAGATGTCCTTCCATAAAGCACAGAATGGACACCCGCCGCGTTGTTGCCGATGCACCCGCCGATATTCGCTTGTCGGGCTGTAGATGGATCTGGCGCGAAGAATAGCCCGAACTTGCGTATCTCATCATTGAGATCATCAATAGTTATCCCAGGCTCGACACTACACACGCGATCTTGGTGCACAACATTGAGTAGCGAGCAGCATCCTTTTGAAACATCGATCACCAGAGCCTGATTGACACATTGCCCTGCCAAACTGGTGCCCCCACCACGAGGAAGCACAGGGATACCATACTGTGAACAAAGCTTGAGCAACTCTCCAACCTGCTCGATTCGTTCTGGAAGAACCACACCCAGCGGGCTGACCTGATAGATTGAAGCATCCGTCGAGTAGAGCCCTCGCGAGTGCGAATCGGCTAATATTTCGAGCCCACACTTACGCTCTACAGCTTGCACAAATGCATCGTCAAGATTTAATTGGTCGCAGCGAGAAGGCATGGGACAATACACTATCCGATTCGATCATCATGTGCCATCGCGATCATCAACTCTGTAGAAATAGCGTGAGCAAATAAGAAAGCCCCGCACCAATGAAGTTGCGGGGCTTTGCATTGATTATAGATTCTTGGCAAAGGCCAAGAAAGAATCAGTTGTCAGATCAGTCGTAGTAGCGGCTGACCAAAGTTTCGCTTGCATCAACCTGGACTCTAAAGTACTGGATGAGGAACGCGTTGCGATTGTTCTCGTTGCCGGACAGTACTATATCAGATACTGGTGGGTCAACTATAAGTCGACGATTGCCATCATCTTCGTTCATGAAGATATTGTCTGGCTGGGTTCTCAACTCATTCTGGAGTTCAGTGAACGACCAAACAATCTGTGCGGGATCTGGACGATTAAAGAACGCGACATGGGAGTCATTGAAACCAACATTGCCAGCCCATTCTGTACGGCTGCCGTTCATAGCGAGTGTGATGGAGTTGCGTCCCAATGGGTTTATTCCGTTTGCCTGAGTGCCTGCATCATCAAGCAGTGTCCAAACATCTGTATTGCCTGGGCCACTCTGGAGGGAGTACACTGGACCACGGTTTGCGAGTGCTGGTTCAAGAGCATCGAATGTGTTTGCCCACTGTGGACGACGGAAGTTGAATGGAGGCGTATGCACATAGCTAAAACCACCTGGGAGATTAACATAATCTACGCCATTACTATCAAGTGATGAGCTACCCATGGTGCCATTATTGGCACCTAAATCGCGTGGTGTCGCTTTGTAGTTTGGATCCCAGAGTGCTTCACTCAGAGTGCCAGTGTTGCCACCGACTGCACCGGTTGGTGTATCAAACTGATAAAGTGCATACTCTTCATAGTTGCCGAGTTCAATTGGGCTGAAGCACACACCAACTTCGATGATGCCTTGCGAGATCAAGATACTGAAGATATTGCCTGTGGTGTTCTTGATCTGTGAGTTGTCATCTTCAGCAATTTCGATGGTCTTGTCATTGCGGTCAACGCGGCTTGGCAGTGGATAGTTATCCTTGTTGTTGCCTGCGAAGATGACCAAACCCTGCATGATTGAGCGGATTTGTGTTGCATCCTTGAGCGAGTTTGCACGCTGCTTGGCTTTACCAAGAGCAGGCAAGAGGATACCGATGAGTAGCGCGATAATCGCGATAACCACCAGAAGTTCGATAAGCGTAAACGCATTTTTTCTTGTTCTTTTCATTCCTTGACTCCTTATATCAGTCAACACCGACAGTTGAACATACTGCCAGATACGATTGGAGTACCCCAGCAACAGCGCCGAGACACACATCGTTCACCATTGGCCCGGTGAACACGAAGGCCGAGTTGTCGGCATGTGTGATTCGGCAGAATCAAGGAAAGCGGGACTTACTCCAATCGGAGGCCCAAATAAGGACGGATATCTCTTTTGCCGATTCACAAATACCAGTGGACGCCAACGGCGCCAACTTGCGATGCAAGCATATCATTATCCTATTCGGATCGCAACCCGAGATGTTCCAATTCTGTCCCACCGACCTCAAAATCTTGCCCATTTTCACAGAGATTTACCAAATGCAGACAAAAAACCCAAACGAATCACTCAAAACGCTCAACATAGAACTCCCGCAAGCTCCAAAACCAGTCGCCTCCTATGTCCCCGCAAGGCAAAGTGGGCGACTTGTACACATTTCTGGTCAGATACCATTCAAAGACGGTTCGTTGCTCGCCCAAGGAACCGTCCCGTCAATGGTCTCTCCAAAGATAGCTATTGCATGCGCACGCCAATGCACGCTCAACGCGCTCGCGGTTCTTGAAAATCATATCGAAGACCTCAACCGTGTCACCGGCGTTATCCGCGTTGGTGTCTTTGTCGCAAGCGATCAGGGCTATGGTGACCAACCTGAAATCGCGAATGGCTGCTCGGATCTGCTCGTTGAAATCTTTGGTGATGTCGGCCAACACGCCCGGGCCGCTGTTGGCGTATCAGCATTACCCCTCAATGTGCCCGTCGAAATCGAGTTCACTTTCGAGGTTCAATGAAAAACTCCCTTTCGGGAGCGATGAATATCAGGATCGGCCAACTGATCACTTATCAAATGCTGCGGCGTAATCTGCTAAGAAGCGTTCGATGCCACTATCTGTAAGTGGATGTTTGGCGAGTTGCTTGATGACATTTAATGGCAGGGTAGCCACATCGGCACCAATCAACGCACATTCGAGCATGTGTTTCGGGTGGCGGATGGAAGCTGCAAGGATTTTCGTCTCGTAGCCGTAGTTGTCATAGATGGTGCGGATCTGTGCGATCAACTCGGTGCCGTCTTGGGAGATATCATCGAGCCGGCCAATGAATGGCGAAACGAGATACGCTCCAGCTTTGGCGACGAGCATCGCTTGCATCGCTTGGAAACAGAGCGTCATGTTCGTTTTAATCCCTTGATCGGAGAGCGTTTTACACGCCTTGATACCATCAAGGGTACATGGCAACTTGACGACAATGTTGGGTGCGATCTTGGCGCGATCTAACCCTTCAGGAACCATCTTCTCAAACTCAGTCGCTATAACTTCGGCTGAGACAGGACCAGTGACAACTTCGCAGATTTCAGCCAAACGCACGCCGTAGTCAATGCCTTCTTTGGCAATCAGCGATGGGTTTGTTGTCACGCCGTCGAGGATTCCCAGATCATGGGCTTCTTTGATTTCGTCAAGATTGGCGGTGTCGATATAGAGTTCCACAGCAGGCTCCGATGGGGTTGGGTTTGTGATGAGTCATGAGTGTAGGCGAAGTTCTTGGCTTGGTGGGATGGGCTTCCAGCCCGTCTCTTCTTCAGAGAACTGTTGTTCTCGACAGGCTGGAAGCCCATCCCACCAGACAACGGAATTAAGCCTTCGCGGATTCAAGATTTGGCTTTAATGCCCGTCGCATGATCTTGCCGGTGCCGTTCCTGGGGAGGGCGTCAATAATTTCGATCCGCTTGGGCACCTTGTACCCTGGGAGCCGATCTCGGCACCATTGCTTGATCTCATCGGGAGCCGCGGACTGATCTTCTTCGAGTTCCACAAACCCCATCGGCACCTCGCCACGCATCGGATCTGCAAGCCCAATGACCCCTGAATCATGTACTGCTGGATGGGCGTTAAGAACTTCTTCGATTTCTCTTGGGAAGACATTCTCGCCGCCAACGATCATCATTTCCTTGATACGCCCGGTGATCGTCAAGAATCCATCCTCATCAATCTGAGCCATGTCTCCGGTTTTGAAGAATCCATCCTCATCAAACGCCTCGCGGGTTTCTTCTTCGAGCCCTAGATATCCCTTCATGACATTTGGTCCTTTGATTCGCAACTCGCCATCGGTTGATGCGGGGAGGATCGCACCTGTCGCGGGATCAATGATCCGTTCGATTACGCCTGGTAGCGCACGCCCCACGGTGCCTGCCCGATCATCGCTCGGCAACAGAACATTCGTACCCGGCGCGGTTTCCGTCAGCCCATACGCTTCAACCAATGGCTGCCCAAATCGTTCAGCGAATCGTGTCCGCACAGTTTCTGGCAACGGCTCGCCGCCACTGAGCATCAGACGGAAGGATGCGAAGTCTTCCGCTGTCGCACTCTTGACCGTGAGCATAGCGTTGTACATTGATGGAATGGCGAGGTAAATCGATGGGCGATGCTTTTGGATCAATCCGACAATTTTCTTAGGCACAAACCGAGCCGTATACACAGCCTTGCAGCCCGATAGCATCGGCATCAGCGTCAAACCTGTTAGCCCGAAGCTATGGAACTGAGGCAAGATCCCGAGGAACACATCTTCAGTGCTCACGCCAATATGTTCTTCGAGCTGAGCGGCATTCGCGAGCAGGTTTCGATGCGTCAACATCACACCCTTGGGCTTGCCCGATGTCCCCGAGGTATACAGCACCACGGCGAGTTCATTGCCCGAAACCATCTTGGGCAATCTTGGCGAAGGTAGCGATTTGAAACTCATATCCTCAAGATACAGAATCGTCTTCACTTTGGGAACAAATCCGATATGTTCGATCAGTTTGCGTGAAGCGATAATCAGATCACACCCGCAATCGTCGATCACATAGTTCAATGTTTTCTCATCAAGCAAGTAGTTCATCGGAACAGCCGTCCGCCCACCGATCCACACGCCATACACTGCGGCTGCGAATATCCCTGATGTCGGAATCAGCATCCCAACGCGTGGTTTCGATGTCTTTGCATCGACCTGATCAGCGATGTGCATCCCCGCAACCATCAGATCGATCCCGCGATACGAGCGTGTATCATCGACCATAAATGTTCGCGTAGGCCTGCGAAGGAAGCTCTTTGTCAATGCGATCCCAAGGTTCATGCGTGTTTTCCTAGTAAGGCCAAAGCTCTAAGCCATGAGGCGCGTTTCGAAGGTCATTGCTCACCTGCACACTCGCCACCATCGATTCGGATTGTACATCAAACGCACTCACCGTCCCCGGCGAAGACCCCGCAATCATCAAACGATTTTCCATATCAACACACAACCCTCGCCCGAATGCCTGGCGGGCATAATCGCCCGGCACATTGGTATTCGTCAGTGTTGACTCATCGTAGACAGGGTATTTGAACTGTTTGATCAACCGACCTTGGCGATCGGCCATCACAACCGCATCCTGCCCAGTTGAGTTCATGACAATGCCCTTGCCTAAGGGTTGGCAGTTGTGTGTTGTCGTCGGTACGAGAGCCAATGGCTTCGCTTGCCCATCCTGAATCGCAACCAACAGATTCATCGACAACCCTGAAAACAAAGGCACCTTGCCCGCGACACGCACATTGTTGATATGCAGCGTATCACCTTCTTGAGCACCGCCCGGCTCGTTTGGGTTATATGCAACCGCTTCGATCGCTTTGACCGCTTTTCCATCGTGCATCTGATCCACAGTACTCATCCACCACCCCTGATCGAACCGTTGAGCTTCAACATCGAACCGGAGGATCGAGTCGTAGCTTGTCGCGGTGAGATAGATGTATTGCTTGCCGTCGTAGGCAATCTCATGGCAGTGATGCAGATAGTCGCACTTGAATGAACGGAGAATATTGAACCGCTGATCGAACACAAACAACTCATCCGAGGCGGCGATATAGATATCATCACCGACGAAGCATATCCCACGGAGCCCACGCCCTTGCCCGCGGCCTTCCCAGTTGATATCAACACGGTTCCAATCGAGCGCTTGCTCAAAAGATTTGGTGTCAAGATTCACAAGATACGCACCGCCATGCGAGTTGCCTTGTTCGGAGGATCGCACCACATCGGTCATCAATACAGTCGGTAATGGCATGACGGACTATTCGCTCTCTGCGATGACCGAAGCGATCGCGTGTGTGG
>JAESSR010000103.1 GCA_016764015.1 Phycisphaerales bacterium | reverse complement strand
TTGCGGATGAAATACACAAGCTCGGAAGCATTCGAGAACCGATCGCTTCCCCAATCATGTGTTTCATTGGCCGGCGCATCGCCGCGGAGCGCAAGAATACTCTGAATCCCACGCTCGGCATACCCCTCGACAACCTTCCGGATTTCTGATTCGCTGTGCTTCACACAGGTGAGGTGAGGGACCGTCACAATCCCGGTTTCCTTACGAACCCGATGGACCAAATCTCGTGTAAGCTGGCGGGTCGATCCACCTGCACCATAGGTCACACTCACAAACGAAGGCCCAAGGTGTTCGAGCTTGACGATATGGTCAAAGAGCTTGTCCGCGCCCTCGCTGGTCTTGGGGGGGAAAAACTCAAACGAAAAAGTCGTCCCGTCCTTCTTCAATATGTCCCGAAAATGCTTCACGCAACCTCCAAGGGGCACCGATGTGAATGGCCATAAGGTCCGATCACATGTTCAGCTCCAACTACACTACACTCAATCGGCGATCGAGTGCTGCTTCCTGTCATAGACTTGCCATCTTTATGCAACGAACCCCTACAAACCCGCGAACAGTGGGGACGATGAATGAAAGCTTTCAACATCATCGTACGGCTAGCGGTGATTGCCGTCATTGCAATCCGCAGTTCCATGTTTATGCGAGCATTTGCCGGTACCAAAGTCAGCATACGAAGCCGAGATTCAACGAAAAACAGATTATTATGTTGTGAAAAATCCCAATTCTCTGGTATATTCAGACTGTTCAATCCGGCGTTCTCGACATTCGGAGATATCAAATGTTCGCTGACCTGTCCGCAAGAGATGTTCATGATTGCCACCAACTCGCAGGGCAATGCCGCGAGTTGGGCGCTCATGTAGATGCCTGGCGTCACAAACTCCTCGCATCGCTGCGCGAACTCGTTGGCGCTCAGGTCATCATCAACTCCGAGATCGAAAACTTCGGCTCGACCAATGATTGCGAATCCAAGTTCCTTGGCATCCACCGTGCTGGTTGGATATCCGAAGAAGCCGAAACCCGCTGGCGAGAATACGCCCAGTCCATCCCGGTTGAGCGCACCCCCGAATATCCGTACCTTTCCAAGTTTTCGGGAAAAACATTGGTCCTCTCTCGCAACCAAATCTGGGGCAAAGAAACCTGGTACCGTTCGCACACCTACAACGATATTCACCGCGAGTGCGGCATCGACGACTACATCATCTCCATCTGCCCAACCAACATTCCCGGTCGATGCACAACGCTCTGGCTGCACAAAGGAGTCGGCTCGCGAGATTTCACGCCCCGCGAGCAAGCCATCATCTCGCTGATCCATCTGACGATCAACAACGAAATCGGTACCTATCTTGCCGCTGCCGACGAACCAACGCTCTCGTCGTTGACATTCCGAAGACTCCAGGTTCTTGATCATTTGATCGCGGGCGATTCCGAAAAACAAATCGCGTTCAAACTTGAGGTCGGCAAAGCCGCCATCCATGACCATGTGCTCGCGATCTACCGACATTTCAAAGTCTCTTCGCGAGGCGAACTCCTCGCCAAGTTCATAGGCAGAGCCCGCCCCAAATTCGACAACAACTCGTTTGACAAAAACTAGTCTCATCATTGTTCTACCCGCTCGCCGATCACCGCTGTCAGCTTACGATCAATCCGATAGACAAACACAGTCAGCCGATGATTCTCACCCTTGCCGCGCATGGCTTTCTGCTCAACATCAGGATTGATCACCCCGCCGCGAGTCCGTACCTCAACCACGCCGTTGTCAAGCCCGCGAAGCACTGCCTTCACCCGTTTGCGATTCCATCCCAGCACTTGATGAACCTTGTGCCACCGCACCATCGCATGAGCTTTTGCATCTTCGGCCGTCACCATCCCCGTCCCCGGATGAACAAGCCGAGTATTCGTGAGTTCTAAAAACTCTCCAACCAAGTCCGCCCGTTCCAAACATGGATCAAGTGTCCCCAAATACGCTCCGATCTCTGTCGTATCCTCAGGGCGCCAGGCATCGCCAGCAATTGAGCACACCGAACCATCAACACCGAGCTTTGTCGCTCTTCGTTCACAGTCCCCAGCCAACGAACCGGTCCAGAGAACCGCCTGTGTTAATCCACCTACTTCTGATAAAATCTCCACTTCTCCCCCAGGCAGGTCGTACGCGTTCACCCCAGGATTGAGCTTGATTGCCCCGCCATCAAACCGCTCAATCAACCGATCCCAAACCTTCGGCCTAGGCTGAAAATCTTCTACAGTGAGTGTGCGTGTTCCTAGATCACTCCGCCTCGCAGGATCGAGATGAAATGCTTTGATACCAGCGGGGCAGTCGTCAAATGCATCGCCATAAACCGCTTCATATCCTGTATTGTGTTCATACATCCATGCTCGGGCCGGATTCATATCAACACCGATTGGCTTTAATCCCGCTGTACCGAGCCCCCAAGAATCCCCGCCAATCCCGCAGCACAAATCCGCAACACACGCCCCGTTCCCAAGAATATCAACAAACCGCTTCGCTTTGTATGCACTCGATATCGCCGAGCTCGCCATCTCTACACCCGAAATATCAGAAATCATCCGATCGGCAAATGTTCTATCGAGTTTCTTTCGTCCTTTGACCCGTGCACGCATTGCATCGCTCGCGGCTCGCACCTGCTCAGCATTCATCCACTTGCGCATCGCAACAATCTCCGCGGTCGTCGGGGCCTTCGGGATCCCAACAATCGCAGCTTCGCCCTCGTCCGTCGCGAGCCATTTCCAAATATTGATATCTTCAACCATCAAAAGGTCGGCGTACCTCTCGACACGCCGACCTGTAGTTCGTCAAATCAAAAAGCCTCAGTACCTACCTTAGTATCGGTAGTGGTCAGGCTTGTACGGCCCATCAACAGGGATATCCAAGTAGCTCGACTGATCATCGGTCAGCACAGTCAACTTCACGCCGAGCTTATCGAGATGCAATCTCGCGACCTGCTCGTCGAGGTGCTTGGGAAGCACATGTACCGAGTTGTCATATTTATCGAGATGCTCTGCGAGCTCGATCTGAGCAAGCACTTGGTTCGTAAAGCTCGCGCTCATCACAAAGCTTGGGTGACCCGTTGCACAACCAAGGTTGAGCAAACGACCCTCAGCAAGCACAAGAATACTCGTGCCCTTGGACTTAAACACAAACTCATCAAACTGAGGCTTGATGTTAATCCG
>JAESSR010000102.1 GCA_016764015.1 Phycisphaerales bacterium | reverse complement strand
TCTTTGATGCCATCAACAATCGTGGAGAAATCGATCTCGGTCGATGGATCAAGTTTTTCAATCTTGGTCACTTCCCATGATGGGACTTTGTCAGCCCAGACAACCTTGAAGGTGAACTTGATCTTGTCATCGATCGCGAACCCATCAAGGCTCAACCCATCGGCTGGTGGGAATGGCATGTCCATCGACATCATGCCCGAGATGCCCTTCGAGTTCACGAGGATCTCGCCATCGGACCCTTTGAAGTTGGGGATGTGCTGATGATGGATTTTGAGTGAGGTGCTGACATCACCTTCAACAGGCATCTTGGTGATCTCGCCGAGCAGGTCCGAATAGACATGGGGCGCATCAGAGGCTGAGTCGTCAGCAGTTGTGTCGGTGTCGCCATGATCGTGCCCGCTATGGTCATCAACCTGAGCGGTGTCTGTTGAAGGCTCGGCAGAATCAGAGCAGCCTGTGAGTAGTGTGATGGTGCTCAGTGAGAGACCCGCGAGTGCAATCAAACGCAGTGGAGATTGAGTGTTCATGGTGAAAACCTTTCGTGGAGGGGTTTGTGATCTTGATTCAAATCATACGCATCAATCGACCTGTGTAGTTCTGTTTATAGCTGACTGCGCAAAAGAAAAACCCAATGATTGCTCATCAGGCTTTGTGTAAGTTGTGTGCAGGCAAATCGCTGGTTAGCTCTTTGCGAGTGTGAGGTACTGCTCAACCGATGAGAGGTCAGGGGTGATGTCATGCGTGAAACGCATCGACCACTCGTTTCCTTGCTCGCACATCGCGATGCGTGCAGCCTTCTCGCGTGAGTACCAGAGGCGTCCGCCTCGGATGTATGCATGCATACGCTGACGACGCATCCGCTGGGCGCGGGCGAGGCTGCGTTTGATGTCCGGATCGCGACGCATCATGCGTTCGATGGTGTCACATGCTGCTTTGTTCTGAGGCACTTTGTTGATGGTGCACTTGATGTTGTCGCCTGCGTTGAGTGTGTCGATCATGACCCGGTCCTTTGTCTTTAACTTTTAATACGACCATGCCTTATCAAATCAGGCAGATCGGGACGACAAGTTTAGCACCTCCAACCATTTCGTCCACTCATGCCCCTACACTATTGGCTCGCAAGTTCAATTCCATGCACAGTTTCCGCTCAGGAGCAGCGATGACCAACGAAACGCCCGACAACCAACCCGACAACTCATCTGACAACCCCCAACAAGCCCCGCCGATCTTTGATCCGAGTGCTGTACACCAAAATACGCCCAAACTCCGCAAGGTACGCGGCGTGCCCGTGCCTGTAAACACCCCTGACGGGCAAAAAGCGACGATGTTGGGGGTTGCAGACGCCCAACAGATATCCGCAAAGATGGTCGTCACGCATCCAGGATTCCAAGCGGTGCTGCCCATGATGGACGGCTCACGCGATATCGACCAGATTGTCTCAGAAGCCGGCAGAGGGCTCGAACGCCCAATGCTCGAGCAACTCGTCGCTCAACTCGACGATGCTGGGCTTTTGTTCGGGCCAGTATTTGATGGAATTGCTCAAAAAATGCACGATGCTTTTGATGAATCAGATACGCTGCCTCCAGGATCAACCGCACAGCTCGCGGATATGCTCGTGATGAAAGCCGTGGGGGAAGATGCGAGTGATGAGCAGAAAACCGAAATGGGCGGGGCGGAGCTCAAAAAGCAGTTTGATCTGTGGATTGATGAATCGCTCAAAACTGCTGAGAACACCAGCTTTGACACGCTCCCCGCAGCGGTCATCGCTCCTCACATGGACTACATAAGAGGATGGATGAACTACGGGCACACCTACGGCAGGATGCGCGTGGTCGACCGTCCAGATCGAGTGATCATCCTTGGTACAAACCATTTTGGTCAATCGACCGGCGTGTGCGGGTGTGATAAAGGGTACGAATCGCCAATCGGCACCTGCAAGCTCGACACCGTGTTCTTCGATGCGCTCAAAGCCGAGCTCGGCGATGAAAACGCACAGAAAATGCTGGAAAACCGCTTTGACCATGAGAATGAACACTCGATCGAGCTGCACATCCCATGGATTCAGCATGTGTTCGGAGCCGATGATAGCGGCGAATATACAAAGATATTCGGGGCACTGATCCATGACCCAACCGTAAACAACGGCGAGAGTTATGACGAAAACGGGCTCGGGCTCGAAGCATTCGTCTCAGCACTCAAGGCAACCATCGCCAAGATGCCTGGAACAACACTGGTTGTCAGTTCGGCCGATCTGAGCCATGTTGGGCCCGCGTTTGGCGATCAGCAAGCACTCGCCGGTGAATCCGAGGAGGCTGGCGCCTTCCGGACTCAGGTGGCAACACACGACCAAGAAATGCTCAAGTTGATCACTGAAAACAAGATGGATGACTTGATCGGTTCAATGGCCTGGCAGCAGAACCCTACACGGTGGTGTTCGATTGGCAATATTGCAGCTATGCTCAGCGTGATCGAGCCAACAAAGATCGATTTGCTCAACTATGCCGCAGCGATGGACCCGCAGGGGACTGCGTTTGTGTCGTCGGCTTCGTTGGCAGTCTACCGATAATGGGTCATTAATGGGTCATTTTCATATGGGTTATACCAAAGCAGACCTCGCTCGCTTATGTCACAGGTGTGTCACAAGCGGGTGCTGGGGTGGAACTCATCGATCAAAGTATCGTATTGTCAATGTGTCGTGAGTATGCTGTATGCACCGGTGGTATTCAATGAATACCATTGCGGCGTCCGAGCAGCTCAGATCAAGGGATAGAGCACGCAGGGCAGGTTTCGCTTTTTAGTCGCCCAGAGATACCGGAGGATTCGTATCATGGCTTCGTCAAATATATGTTGGGGCATCGAGATGGGGTTTGGCGCAATTAAAGCGATCAAACTCGAACACACCGGCTCCGAGTTCAAGGTGCTCGATTTTGCGGTGATCAACCACGCCAAGGTGCTCGCCACCCCGGAGATCGATCAGACCGACGCGATGCGTGTGGCGCTGGGCACTTTGGTGACCCAGCACGATCTGAGCAACGCCCGGATCGCGGTATCACTGCCCGGGCATCAAAGCTTCGCTCGCTTTGCCAAGCTGCCACCGGTTGAGCCCAAGAAGGTCCCTGATATCGTCAAGTTTGAAGCAGTCCAGCAGATTCCATTCCCTCTTGAAGAGGTCGAGTGGGATTACCAGACATTTGTATCGCCAGATTCACCCGATGTCGAGGTTGGTATCTTCGCGGTGACGCGTCAGCGGATTATGGATCAGCTTTCCATGCTTCACGATGTCGGGCTCACGCCAGACACGGTCACACTCTCCCCGATTGCAGCCTACAACGCTTTGTCGGTCGATCTCGGATTCACCAACGACACCCCCGGCACCATCATACTCGATATCGGCACCGTCGCGACTGATCTGATCATCGCAGAAGCCGGTCGCGTCTGGGTACGAACCTTCCCGATCGGTGGGCATCAGTTCACCGAGGCATTGGTCAGCTCGTTCAAGCTCAGTTATTCCAAGGCTGAAAAGCTCAAGCGCGAAGCCGAGCAGTCCAAGCACGCCCGTCATGTATTCCAGGCGATGCGTCCCGTATTCTCGGATCTGATTCAAGAGATCCAACGCTCAATCGGTTTCTACAAATCAGTGCATCCAGATGCAGATATCAAACGATTGGTCGGGCTTGGCTCGACCTTCCGACTCCCGGGCTTGCGTAAATACCTCAAGTCGCAGCTCCAGCTCGATGTGTACCGACTTGAGCAGTTCAAGAAGATTTCGGTCGATGATGCACGGGCCGGGGAGTTCCAAGCAGCGAGCTTCAACCTCGCAACCGCATACGGGTGTGTGCTCCAAGCATTCGAGCATGCTCCGATGCAGGCGAACCTGATGCCAGTCGCGGTCATCAAAACCGCGATGTGGAAGAAGAAAGTGCCTTACTTTGCAGCCGCTGCGGGTTTAGCCGCTGCGACAGCAGGGGCGATGTTTATCCGTCCGTTGATGGATTCGACCGCGTTTGAAGGTGCCAAGAAACCACCGGTCCTTACTCAGGTGGTTGATGAAGCAACCCTACTCGCAGAGGATGCCGTCAAAGATGGCGTCACGGACAGTGCCCTTCCAAACCTCAAGGGCGCCGAAATCGTCGGACTCCTGAGCGGGCGTGAGCTCTACGCACAGATTCTTGAAGACTCCGCGATGTTGATCTCGCTGGTCACCGAGAGCGCGATGACGGCTGCCGAATCAGATGTTCGTCTGAGCGAAGCGTTCGAAAACAATGAACCATTCAAGCTGCTGAGTTTAAACACGGATTACATGACCACCGGCGAAGGTGGTTCTGATTCAAGTGTGAGCAGCCGTGGCGGGCGCAACACGACGAATAAAGATTCGGTTGATCCCGTCCTTGCTTCGATCGAAGGCAAACGCCGTATTCAGATCACCGCACAGTTCGAGGTTCCCCTTGCTGATGTTGGTGTGTTCATGCTCGACCATGTCGATCCCAAGCTCCGCTATGAGCTTGAGCGAGAAGGCACCCCATACACATTGGTGGTCACCAAGAAAGAGCCTTGGGAAACAAAGCTGACCACGCGATCGGCCAATCGCACCAAGGGAAGAAGGGCACCTCGCCCGCAATCCACTGGCAGAGGCGTGGGCAGAGACCCAGGCGGTGCGCAGAACACGAACCTGAGCGCGCTCGCTCCGATCGTGAACCCTGCAATGAACACTGACACAACAACCACAAGCGGCTCCCAAGCGTCGCTCGTCACACTGACCTGGTACGCCGTGCTCGATCCGATGGATGACAATGCAGAGAATGGAGAAGGCTCATGAATAAGATCATTGGATTTATCAAAGCCAACCTTGTGGTCGTGGTTTCGGTCGTCTTGATCCTTGCCGTCTTGCCTGTGGGTTATATCTTCTCAGCCAAGTGGAACACTCAGGTGCATGAGAAGGCCAACGCAGCCTACAACAAAGAAAAGCGCACACTCACCACCAAGGGCACAATCAACTATTCGCTGCCCGCGGTGCTTGAAGGCGAGCAGGATCTTTCAGAAACCCGTGCGCCCAACAGCGCGGTCACCAAGTTCTATAAGGATCATAAAGCTCAGCGTGAGCAGCAAGTCCAAGAAGTTGTCGAACGCGGGACTGCATTCAACCAAGGCGATCATGTCGAGTTGGTCGAAGGCATCTTGCCTTTGGCGCCCAATGACCTGACCCTCAAGCGTCTCGGGCGCGAGATGGCCGAGGCGATTGTTGGTACAAACACCACTTCGTCGGTGTACCAACGCAAGCTCCAACGGCTCAATGCGGGCTCGCCTCCAAACCCAGAATCACTCTCAGCCACACTCACCGATTTCCAAACAAGAGAGAAACAACGCTACGAAAGTTCAAACGCCGACGGCAAGGTGACGCCCGCCCAGACCGAGCAGCTCGACAAAGACCTCATCGCCCGCCGACTCGGCGAGTACATCGGGCGTTCGGGCGAGTTGACCTTTTATTGTTCACCGGATGCATTTGTCAGCGACGGCAAATCCAGCTCAGCCAAAGGCGAGTTCTCACAGGTGCCCGCCTCTGTCCCGCCATTGAGCACGATTGATGAAGCGGTGGTCTTCAACTGGCTCTGGGATTATTGGGTAATTTCCGATGTGCTCGAGGCTGCAGCCTTGGCGAATCAAAACCCAGTTTCGGGCGCGATGGCGATCCCCGATGCTCCGATCAAGAGCATCGAGCGCATCAGCATCTCGAAGATTGATCTTGGGGACGGCTCAGATTCGATAACCGATGAGCCTACTTCGGGTGGCGGGGGTGGAAGAGGACGGGGCGGCTCAAGCACTTCGAGTACAGAAAAGAAAGATGAAACGGTTGGCACATTCACCGGACGCGCCGGAGGCGAAGCCAACGGCGCCTACGACATCCGCATGGTGACGGTGGTTGTGGTCGCGGCATCCAAAGACCTGCCCAAGTTTATCGACGCCATCGGCAAGACCAACTACATGACCGTGACGGATCTTGATCTCGAACAGGTCAATATCTGGGGCGATCTTGAACTCGGATACTACTACGGCAACGACCATGTCGTGCGGGCAACGATCACGATTGAAAGTGTCTGGCTCCGTTCATGGATGATGCCGATGATGCCAGATCAGATCAAGGTCGCGATGGGGATACCTGTCGAAGACGAGAACAACCCCGAGGACGATGGCTGAACTCGTACAACTATTCTTATATGCAGACAGTTTTTATGCAGACAGAGACCGATGACTTAAACGATGACACCAATCATTTGAAGTGAGATTGATATGAAACTCAAAGGCGTAAATCCAATCGAGCAACACATCGAAAAGATCGTGCTCGGAGTCGTGATGATTCTGCTTCTGGCGGTGCTCTCGATGCAGTTTGTGAGCCGACCCAACGATATCAAGGTTTCCTCCACACGATCAGTATCGCCAGATCAGGTGTACACCGTGCTTGAAGGGCAAGCAAAGCAGATCCAGAGCCAGTTGAGCGATCTCAATCCAAGCTTGCCCGAGATTCAATCGGTCGACCTTGTTGAACGATACAACAACGCCTTTGCGAACGCATCGGGCGGCACTATTGAGCTCAGCTCAGCCCTTGGCACCGGTGTAGACATTGCCAACGCCACCAGCGATATCGGGACTTATATTCCCCCAGAGGGAGAGACAGGCCCTATCGCAGCATTGCAGGTGCCGATGACATCGACACCGATCGCTGCATCAATGTGGGCGACACTCGACCCATACGCAGTGATTCAGGTTCCTGATTATGAAGAGTTTGTAGGGCTCTCTCAGCCGTTCGATTTTCCTTCGGTATCCATCGAAGCAACATTCAATGGCAAAGACCTGGAAGCAGCACTGCTGGGCAAGGGTGAATCTGGTTCTGTGATCCCTCGTCGATTCTGGTCAATCGCTGGGTTGGCAATCCTCGGATTTGAATCTGAGCGTCAACAGCTCATGCCCGACGGGTCTTGGGGCAACGCGCAGGTTGTTGTCACACCGCCCCGCACGCCAACGCCTACACGGGCGTTGGGCGAAGAACCGGGTTTGCTTGATCTGACGGCGGTCGTCACCAATGCTGCCGGTGTGATCGACGAGGTCGCCCGCCCAATGTTCCCGCCGACAATTGCTGGCGAAATATGGACGCCTCCAAGCGAACGCGTCGTGACGAACAATGATTCCGGATCATCGCTGATCAATCGGCTTACCCGGACGCTCGAAAGATCCCGTAGCGAGCTCGAAAGGCTTACCAACGCACCACCGCCGGCAGGGCCCAAGGGTGGAGGGGGACGCGGTCGCAACAGCCCAACAACACCCACGATCCCAGGAGGATCTGGACGCAACAAAGCCCAGATTGATCGGGTTGAGAAAAAAATCAAGGACCTCGAAGAACAACTCAAAGATCTCGGCGTCGATACCACCAACTCGGGTACTACTACCCGCCGTGCACGCACATCAGCCAAGGACCGGGTTTCGATCCTCGAACAAGAATCGATTGATCTCTGGACACACGATCTGGGTGTCATGCCAGGAGCGACATACCGCTACCACACCCGCGTGGTGGTCAACAATCCGTTATTCCGCAAGAGCAGCGAACTCGATGCAGACCAGCAAGCACTGACCCTCGATCCATTCGCCCGCGGACCATGGTCTGCGTGGTCTCAGCCTGTGGTTGTGGGTGCCAAGGAATACTTCTTCGTCACCAGCGCTGAAACCGCAGGCGGCGTTGGGGCAAAGGGTGCCAAAGCGACCATCGAACTCTACAAAATGTTCTATGGCTATTACCGCAAATCGACCCCCTCGGTATCCCCCGGCGATGAGCTGGCAGCAACGATCCGAGTCTCTGGTGATCTCTTACTGTTTGACACAGCAACTCTTGAGGTTGGCGACGCAACAAAGGCTGTCGAAGAGCTCGCCAACGCTGACTCATCTGATCTCCCAGATGGAATCACAGAGCTTTCCAACCGGATGACCATCGATCTGGGTGTGTATGTGCTCGATATCTACACTGGGACGATCCAATCAGAAACCAGACTCGGTCAACCTGTCTATCCCATGCAGGTCGTACTGCGTGATGGCAATGGTAATGTGGTGGTTCGGTCTGATCTGAGCGACACGAACTCCTCAGCATTTACACTGGCGTCAGAATCGGCTGCGGTCGCCTCAAAGAACAAACTCAGAGCACCAGGAGCACCTGTAGTGTCACCAGCATCAGAGCTCTTCGACCCACCGGCCCCATAAAAAGAATTTTCAAGAACGATCTCAAATCTGAGAGTTTGTTTAGACGAATCCCCAGTCCATACAAGGCTGGGGATTTTCTTGCGCGATAGGAAGCTCATGGCCGTTTAAAGCCTGTGAAGGGGGTGGAAGGAAGCGATAGCTGAGAGCTACAGGCATGGATTGCGCACGAGTCTGGTGACGCCGGTGTACATGGGTGGATTGATGTAAAGAATTGTCAGATAAGGAGCTGAATTGTTGCCGTTGCAATTTGACGATGCATTTATGCTGCCTATCATCTCCCCGCGTCCAAACGACGCAAATGAAACTCAGCCGGTTGATCTGGTTGAGATTCAGCATCTTTGACAAGTGGATTACGACGAGCGGAACTCAGATGACCGTGCTTCAAAGGAGGCGCGGGAATGGCTTTTAGAAGCTGTTCATCAGGCTGAGTTCGGCAAATATACTAACTGAGAAATTCTCAAGATGCGTCTGAAATGGTGCTTGTTAGAATCGCTTTCCTTCACGGGATGATTCAAGCAAGTCGATAGACCTTGCCGGCAGGCAAGGGAGGTCGTAAGAGATGTTCGGAATGTTGTTGATTTTCTGTATTAATACAGATGGATCGGCATCAGGTCGGATTGATCAAACCACAAAGGGCATACGGTGGATGACTTGGCGTCAAGAGGCGATGAAGGACGTTGGAACCTGCGAAAAGCTATAGGGAGCCGGTAACCAGGCTGTGATCTATAGATGTCCGAATGGGGAAACCCACCCGCAAGGG
>JAESSR010000101.1 GCA_016764015.1 Phycisphaerales bacterium | reverse complement strand
GGGAAACAAAGCAAGACCCCCTCCGTCTCACTTCGTTCGACACCTCCCCCGGAGGCCCGGGGGAGGCGAAAAGATAACATCTTTGCGTGAGATAAACAGTCAGACACGGCTTAAATCCGTATACTGAACTTGCTCGAGTTTATACAAAAAACACCCCACGAGCGTGGGGTGTTTTCATAGTCGAATGTGTTTTTACTTAACCTTCTTTACTTAGCCTTCAAACTCAGCAAGGCGTCCCTTGAGTTCGTCGATGATTTCCGGATTGTCGGTAGGTGCAAGTTCGAGTGCTTTCTTCTGCCACTTGATTGCTTCTTCTTTGTGTCCGACTTTGAACGCTGCGAGTGCGTAGGTGTCGAGCAGCGACCAGTCTTTCCATTCGGTTTTTTCGCACGCGATCGCGATTGCTTTGTGAGCGATTTTGTAATCTGCTTCGCCGATATTCTTTGATTCAGAAGTGAGGATCATCCACGCGATGGCGTTGAGCCCGCCCGGCTCTTCGCTGAGGTGGTTGTTGATCAGGAGGTTAGCGATCTGGCGTGCGTCATCAAGGTCTTCGCCGGTCATGATGAGTTGTTGGAACTTGTTAAAGCCGGCGGACATCAGCATGTCGTTCTTGGCATCGGTCGCATCGAAGTTGCCAGCGATGACATCGGCGAGTGGTTCATCGATTGAACCGGGATGACCAACCCAAGCGATGTGTCCGGTGCCATCAACGATGAATGCTGCGGGGATACCGTTCTGTGCTGCGGGTTTCATCCATGTGTCAGCCATCGCTGAGCCGTCTTCGATGGCGACGGTGTAGCTCATGCGATCGCCCTGGTCTGCAACAAAGTTTTCGACCTTTGTGATTCGCTCGCCCATATCATCAACGCCTTCCCAGATATTGACGCCAATAAAGCGGACGGCTTCGCCGTGCTCTTTTTGGAGTTCTGAGAGGTGGGGGAAGGCCGCGACACATGGTCCACACCAAGTAGCCCAGAACTCGACAACATAGATTTGTCCTTCTTCAAAGTCGGTGACTGATTCGCCTTTGACGAACTTGGCGATCGCGAGCTTTGGTGCTGTGGAGCCGATGGAGAGTTCGGGGAGTTTGACAAAGTCTGCCAGCGTAAGGGCGGCTTTGGCTTTGGTCATTTCTTTGTGATCTTTGTGCTCTGGACCTGCGGCGGCGGTTGAGCCTGCGATGAGTGCAAGGGCGAGGGTTGATGCTGCGAATATCCGTTTCATGGTGGATCTCCTGATAGGGGTGTTTGGCGAAGTTGGTATCTATGTACGATACCGTGAAGATCAGCAGTGGGTTGACCAATTTGCTAAGAATCAACAGGATTAATAGGTGTTTGGGGCTCAGAGGGAGTTGGGGAGATCACATTCGCCGAGCATTTTGAACCCTTTTCGACGCAATATTTGCCCGGCGAGGGTTGGATCATCCACCGCGATGGCGATCGCGGGGTCCTCAGACGAGTTGTGCATAAGCGGGTACGCAAATGCGATATTGATCTCAGCGCCGAGCAGGTAAAGGCAGAGCTTGGAAATCGAATGTCCTTCTGAAAGCTCTACGAGGAGCACCTCGTGCTCAGAGAAGGGGAAGTTGTTGTCACGGAGTATCTTGCGGGCCTCACGGGCTTCATTGGTGATGAGCCTGACCACGGCATGATCGGATGCTTCATGTACTGAGATCGCACACAGCGAGACCGGAGCCTCGTCGAAGTGCTCTGTCAGGTCGAGCATTTTGCCGACCTTATTGGACAGAAAGACACTGAACTGGACCGCGGTGGGGGGGCAATACCCTTGGGTGGTTTCGAGAGGGATCGGAGATTCCGTCATGGTCGAGTTGCCCTTCCGTGGCGTGTCTGCTCCCCTGGTTTCAGCGAAACTGAGCATTCGGTGTTGGAAGTTCTATTCAACTGTATATTGGGTAGTTATGCAACCCCGAAAATGAAAAACGCTTCGGATTTCACGAAGCGTTGGGTGAATCATTCGGATTGTGCCCAGTATCGGGCAAAACTGGCCGAGTTGAGCCGAGCTGGGTCAATAAGAAGGTATTAGACTGAGAAGCTTGACCCACAACCGCAGCTGCTCGAAGCGTTTGGATTGTTGAATACAAACCCACGCCCCATGATCTCGTCTTTGAAGTCGACCGTGACGCCGGAGAGGTAGAGGAGGCTTTTTGGATCAATGATGATCTTGATCCCGTGCTGTTCGAAGACCTCGTCGGTGTCCTTCTGGGTCTCTGTGAGATCGAGCAGGTAGCTGAACCCTGAGCAGCCGCCGCCTTTGACACCGATGCGGAGGCAGACCTTTTCTGCTTCGAGTTCCTGTGAGGCGACAATTGTCCGCACTTCTTTGGCAGCGAGTTCGGTCAAAATCACGGCTTGTTCTTGGGTGGCTTGTTCGCTCATTGATGACTCCAACTGGTACCTGCTACCAGTATCTCAAAAAGGTGGCTTGGATTCTATGCCTCAATCCGGTGTGAGAACACTGATTGGCTTAGGCGTTCTTCTGTTTGTAATCTTCGATTGCTGATTTGATCGCGTCTTCTGCCAGCACCGAGCAATGGATCTTGACCGGAGGCAGCGAGAGTTCTTCAACAATCTCGGTGTTCTTGATGTCCATGCCCTCGTCGAGGGTCTTGCCCTTGAGCCACTCGGTGGCGAGCGATGAGCTGGCGATGGCCGACCCGCACCCGAAGCACTTGAACTTGGCGTCTTCGATCAAGCCAGATTCTTTGTTGACTTTGATCTGAAGTTGCATGACATCGCCGCACTCTGGTGCGCCGACGAGTCCGACCCCAATGTCGGTGGCGGCTTTGATTTCTTTTTGGGTGCCGAAGGTTCCGACATTCTGTGGATGCTCGTAGTGAGCGATGACTTTTTCTGAGTAGGCCATGGTGTATTCCTTCTTACCTTTCGATGGAGTGCCTTAGTGGGCAGCCCATTCGATTTTGGTGATGTCGATGCCTTCGTTGTGCATGTCGTACAAAGGGGAAAGGTCGCGGAGCTTGTTCACCGCTTCGATGATTTTTTCAGCCGCGTAATCAATTTCTTGTTCGGTTGTCCAGCGCCCCATGCTGATCCGCAACGATGAATGCGCCAGATCATCGCCGACGCCCAACGCCTTGAGCACATAGCTCGGCTCAAGGGAAGCACTCGTGCACGCAGAGCCCGAACTCATCGCGATCTCTTTGAGCGCCATCATCAGGCTCTCGCCTTCGACAAACCCGAATGAGATATTGGTCAGATGTGGGAGGCGTTTTTCGGGATGACCATTGATCTGAACAACATCGAGGGCGTTGGTTACCGCATTTTCAAGCTTCGTACGAAGCTTCAAAAGG
>JAESSR010000100.1 GCA_016764015.1 Phycisphaerales bacterium | reverse complement strand
TTGATAAAATATGACATTGAAAAAATCCTTCTTGAGTAATTAAGGGTTGAAAGAAACATGAAAAACAATCCGTTCGGGCAAATCACTTTCACATTGCTTGCAACGTGACTGTGCGAGTTCGACCGACGGGGAATTCCTGATGACATTTGAAATCGAATGAAGCTGAATGCGAAGGTTCGCAATTTCAGAAGCAATCGATTCCTGATGCCGATTCCGGAGACAAAACGCTGCCGAATTTGCGCCGAAGGCGTCAAACGAAAAGCTCACATCAAGTGATGCGATCTTTTCCGCAGCGGGCTGTCTCTGAGGAGATCAAATTGAATGCGTCGAACGTTTCGACGGGGTTTCAGTTTGATTTCACAAGGAAACTGAGCCGTAGGATATCGTTCGACTAATGACGAACGACACATCGTTGAGCCCGATATCAATCGGCGTGTTTTGTCCTGGAACCCAGACTGCGTTGCTGTTAGCACTCGGATCAAACGCCTGAATCAGTGATTCGAAATTGGTCTCCTCTTGCATCTTGAGCAACGAAAGATAGTTGCTCATCCGACGAATACGCCGATTATTGTCGTTGGGATCCTCGGAAACACCGATGCCCGGCTGGGCATCGAAACGCCCAATCTCACCATCTACTGATGAACCGTATCCAGACACCGAGTTGGGACGCAAGTTGAACAGGTTGACAAACCGACCGTCGGGCGCGAAGTTTGAAATCTGAAGCCAGTCCCGATTATCCATAAAGTTCTTCGCGTTGGGGTACAACGGGTCATACCCGTCATAGCGAGAAAATGGACGGGTCATATTCTGGAATCCTGGATTGCCAAGGTAGACCGGAGTCGTCGAAGCCAACCAAGGGTCAGAAGCAACACGGAAATCCGCATTCGCATTCACGCCATCGATTGCGTACGGCTGACCCGACGGCAAGAACAAATCGAAGCCCCTCGAAGGATCACCCTCAGTTCGGCGTGTCCAATCGGTGTACGGCGCATCGGTTGCTTCGCGTCGTCCGAACGCATTTCCCGATCCCGGGTTTGCATGCTCGATCACGCCGGCGAGCCGATCGATCCCGATGACCGAACTCAAGTCTTCGCCAAATCTTTTGGATGTATCTTTCAGGTCGATGCGTGCTCGCACCGCGTTGGCTGCACGCCGATCGGTCTGCCCGATGGAGATATAGATGGCTGCAAACACCGAGATCAACGCGAGCGTACCGATCACAATCAAGAGCGCAGAACCCCTCCGGGTTGCCCTTGGTGATGACGCGAGCCAATGAACATTGGAAGCCCAGGCTTGAGCCGCATCGGCATGATGCTGATGATGCTGATGGGTCTGGCGTGTGTGTGATTGCATAACTTTCATATCCATCTCCTCGATCCAACGCTGTATCGAGCGCCGGGCGATGTGCACCTATAGGGTTTTTGTCGGCTCGTTCATCGCTGCACGGTGCATGCAGTTTCCCATTGCCGTCGACGACCAATCTACAGGCGCCCTTTTCGTCCCACTATTCAACTCAAACTCATCTCGTATCATCATTTGATATCAGGCACTTCAAAGATCACCTGATAAGTTTGTTCAATATCCTTATCCCCCGGGTCACCAAGGCTCATCGTCACCCGGATGAACTTGGGCCAAAGCCATTCGTCATCGTCTGTCACCACCGCGGTGCCTCTGGGGTCCATGAACCCGAATGTCGCAATCTCGACCACATCTGGATTAAGCCTTGATCCCGGCGCCATTGCAGGATGACCGACAATCAGCTCCGCGGACACTCCGCGTTCGCGGGCTTGAGGTGGAACCTGAGATGGATCCGTGCCGGCTTGAGCACTTGTGCGAGGTCTGTATGGCTCGGCTGCCAACTCAGTATCTGCACCATCGAGGATCCCATCCTTATTCGTATCAATCGTCCGATCGAGCCCGTACCAGATCATCTCTTTAAACAATGGAGCACTCGGCGAGTTGTCCACGAATCCATACGACCATTCAACAATGAACTCGGTGCATCGTGGGACAAACACTGACGAGCCAAGCATCTCTTGATGAGCCTCGGCGTAAGCCTTCTGGAGATCACCACGATCGGAGTTCTCAAACTGCGAATCGGGGAACATGAGCCTCGTTGGGATATCCTCGAACCGGACACCCGCCAAAGGGATCGGAGGCGTGGCGGACATATCCCATCGGCTCGGCAGCGCATCAATCATCCACTTGCGGATGTTCCGACGATGCGTAGCACTCGAGAACAAGTTGAGTTCCTCAGCATCCTTTGGATCGGGGAAAATGCCGGTGTCTGAAAGCGTGTTCCAATACTCAAGCTCGAACTGATCGCGATCTTTGTTCACGCTGTCGATGCCCTGATTCACACCAAACGAACCACCCGGATTAAATGTTGCGTAATCAATCGGCTCAACCTTTACAGGCAAAGATTGGATCATCGACCTGATCGTCGCGATGTCCTCGGTCACAATATCCACGAGCCCGCTCGCACGATAGTGCGGCAGCTCTCTCAAGTCGAGTTGGAAAGTCGCTTGGTCACCAAGCCAGCGGAGTTTGTCCGGCGCACCAGTCCCCGGCGTACCCGGCGAAACCGCTATAGGATCAGACCATGCCAACGAGTTGAAAATACTTCTCGCAGCGGGTTGGAGCGCCACCTGGCGAGCCGAGTCTTCAAGCCAATCACGCTGCCCGGCGATCGTCCGATCAAGCCCAAACAACTCCGATGGAACCGCACGCGATTCGCCAACCGGCGAACCCAAAAGGGTCACCGAACGAAGCAGCGACCAATCGCGTGCAAACCGGTTTGGGTTCGGAATATTATCAGTTGGCTCAACACCCACGCCCGCTTGATTGATCGGGCTTGAGAAATCATAGTTCGAGTCCCAAGGCACAGGATTGAAGAAGAAGTTGTTTCTCCCGTTCACATTACGAAGCTCAGGGCGGCGTTTTTGACCATGCCCATAGTAGATCGCAGCCTCGTGCGAGCTCGCGATCATGTTCGACGAGATCGCCCGCCGAGCGGTCTCGTAGTCCCCGCGGGCAAAGAACATAATTTCATCGCTGCGTCGAATCCGTCCGTCGTTCTGGGAGAACCCTGCATACAGGTTTTCATCGATGTTGGTCTTCTCACCACGATAAAGCTGGACATCTCGCCCGTAGTTTGCGTTTTTGTTCACAATCACCAAGAACCCATCGCGGGTCATCGCTTCGAAATCTTCACGCATGATGCGTTCGACGCGAGCAGCGAACCGGTTGAGCTCTGAGAGCTTGCGCCCCGTCGAAACCGTGTTGCTCACCGAACTAAAAATCGTCGCGATCCCGCCCGTCACCACCACAAGGATGCCGATCGTCACGATCATCTCGACCATCGTGAAGCCAGAACGGGTAAAACCAGAACGGATATTGCGAGAAGGGCGCGAGGTATTTATTTGAGCCTTGCCTGTGCGGTTCATCGTGATTCCTCCAAGGTCACTACCCGGATCGCCACTGGCGTTCTGGGTGTAAAGATCACCTGACGAACCCAGCTCGCCCGCTTGGCGTCCCACTTCCGGTCGGTATTGTTTGGGTTTCTGAGTATCCCACGAGCTCGATCGGTTTCATCGCCGCCGGCCTGCTGGAATGTAAACGGCGGGTCGACAATCACCACACGGTTCTGTCCAGACACATCACCAAAGATATCGTCATTTGGATCAATCGTCGGCAGCCCCACCACCGTGCGGACCACGCCGGTGTTGTCAAGTAGCTTCTGTCCAACCTGCATAGCAAACCCCACCGATGTATCAATACCGTCGGTGCGGCCATTGGGGAAGACCAACCAATCGAGATGCTCTTCATATACTTCAACCTGCAGCGTCTGAATCGCTGCGTATACCCGAATATGCGATGGGACTGTATCATCAACAGCAACAAGCCCATTCGTAGGATCAATCGCGACTGGCAAAAGCTGACCCGTCGGTACGCCGTTGCTCCCGGTGAGTACATCGCTCAAGGAATACCCTTTGGGAACACGGAGCCTGGAATCAATTCGGCGAACGAAAATCGCTGCCTGCAACCGATCACCAAACGGCTCACGGCGGAGCGCCAAATCCCATACATACTTCGGATCTTTTCCTGAATACGGCTGAGGAAAAAATCGTGCAGTCACAGGAATCTGTGCCAACTCGGGATTATTGCTCGCAATCGTGATGGTGTCATTGACTCTTGAGTTGTTCGAGTTATAGCTCCACAACCCAGTGAAAAAATCAGAAATGCTCGGCACCGGCGATGCCCAGTCAAAGTATGTAAAACCATTCTGAGGCACAACCCATTCGTAGGCGTATCGCGGCGCAACACTCCCCGCGCCCGATGGGCCGCCACCAACGCCGCCGCCGCTGCGGAGCGGACGGTTAAAATCTTCGCTGATCAACGAGAAGTTTACAAACTCGTCGCTGTTGGAAATCAATGCCTCCGCCGAGCTCGCCGCATTCTCGCCCTCGATGACCGAGAACGCGTTGCGTTGTTCAGCCATCACCGCGGGGAACACCGCGCCCAATCCCAAGAGCCCGATGGCAAGGACAAGGATCGCGATCAGCACTTCAACAAGTGAAAATGCTCGCCGATGATTTGCATTCTTAAAAGTAGTTCTCATCGCAACACCTCCTGAAGCTCGCCGGTGTACGATTGAATCAGGTACATCCGGGATTCGGGCTCGTCGTCGAGATCGAAGCGATCGTCGAAGTTGGTGTCCCCATCAAGCCATTGATTGATCTGCCGGAGAAGCTCGTCCGCGTTAAAGCTCGCAAACAAGTCTGGATCAAACTCGATGCGTGCGCCCTGATCTTCTTCGTTCACTGATTTGTACAGCGTTTGTGTGAGCTTGCTAAGCCCTTGCGCACCGACACCAATCGCCAGCTTCCGCTCATCGTAGAGCACAAGACGCGTGACGGGTTTGACCAAAATCGTATCGTTTGATGCGTTGCCGATGAGTTGAACTCTCAGGTCAACATCATCACGCCCATAAGGAATTCCGTCGTTGGTCAGATCCGGCGAGTTGATCACACGATCAGCCCAAACCGCAAGGTCTTCGGCCATATCTACACGCAGCGTCTGCTGGTATTGATCTGGGCGATCGCCGTATGGGCGTTCGCGGCTGTTGCGTGGATTGATGAACAACGCAGAATTCGTATCCCGACTCACCACACCGGTTCGAGCATTGAAGCGGATCATAAATGATTGACGAGCAGTCGGATCATTTGAGTTCACGCCATCAAAGCCACCATCGAGCCCACCGCCTGCGACCTGCGCAGCCGATGGGAAGAATCCTGTTTCAGGAAAAACCCAATGATCTTTATTCTTGATGATTGCGTTTGGATTGGTGCCGCCGTAGGTATCCGATGTGTACCAAGTCGCCGCAGCATTACCGCCAGAATCCCGATCAATCAATGTCCGTGACGACGCGTACCCACGCACCATCCAGAACCGAGGCATTTCAAGAATCTCGCCGGCGGCTGCGGGCACAAAGACATCACGATCAAAGTAAGGCGAATCGCTCAACGCCGACGCATTGCCCGGCCCTTCGGGCGCGGTCGTCGCTTCACGCAATGTACCGACCTTGATCGCGGGGATGATCTGAACCTTGCCGACCTGCGGGTCGTACACAAAGATCACCGCGCCGTCTTGCCCGGTACTCAACGCGACATCCCTTGCCATCTGCGATGATGCCTGGAGCGCGTTGACCGCCAACGCCTGGTTCGACGAGTAAATCATCGACTGAAACGCCGGCACAGCGATTGTCAGAATAATCAAACCGATCAGAATCACAACCATGAGTTCAATGATCGTAAAAGCTCGACCCAAAGCACCTGTGGTGTTCTGTGATTGCCTCGTCTGTGATTGAGTGTTCATCTGTTTCATCAGTTTCCGATCTCTACAGCGTTATCAAACCACACTGATTGACGCATGTGTGCGATCTCATCAAGATTGGTAGGCACCTCTTCACGAAGATGATCTGCGATTGTCTTAATCCCCTCAATCCCAAACAACCCATCGGGCCCAGCACTCACCACGGCATAGCGCGCGTCGCGGAGTTTGATATCGCCTGCGGTCAGATCAATATCGTTTGCTCGTGCAGCTTCATTCTTCAAAGATGCAAGCAGCGTAGGATCAATCAGCACGGGCGGGATATTGAGATCGAGCGTGTTCTCAACAACGAGTCGTCCATTGACAAACCGCCCTGACTCCCACCGGTAGTACCGGTACGCGTTGCCAAAGCTATCGACCAGCGACACCAACGCATCTTGCTGGTAATCCTCGTAGTCTGAATAAATAACCGACCGTTCAAGCGGATCTGAGTTGTCCGTCAGGTGCTCAGGATACTCATTGGGTTCGACATAACTGATCTCTAAGCGAACACCCCGACGATCGACATCCATCATCGGCTCGAACCGATCTCGTGATGAACCAACCGGGTACCCAACACCGAGATATGAACCATCGATAATCGGACGAGCAAAGCCAGGACCGCGTACGCCGTCAACATCTTTATCTAACACCCCGGTTAAGTAGTATGCCAACGAATATTTGCTATAGCGACGGTCTTCCCATGCACCGTCAATATCCCATTCGCCACCGATCGAAAGATTGATCCCATCAGCTGGCGTCCCATCGCGACGACGGAAGAAATCAAAGTCGAGCCCCTCAGACCACACAACCACTGTCTTATAAAGGTAAGGCCCATCTTCCTGCTCGATGATCGGGCCGTCTACACGAGTACCCGATGCGCTCAATGGCACCGGACGATAATCATCATTATCAGCGCTCACGCCCTTGCCATCATGAACCAGCGGCGGTAAAAAACCGAACTCAGATTGGAACTGCTCAATTGCCTGCACGAGTGCGGCTGCCGAGCGCTGACTTGCTGAACGCTTGGCGGATTTGGTCGCCTGGCTGAGCCCAGAGATCAGCAACGCCATAAGCAAGCTAATAATTGCAATCACCACAAGAAGCTCGATAAGCGTAAAACCGCCACGGCTCGTACCGTCATGTGATGGGTTCATTTCCCGAGTGAGTTGTGTATGTTTGATCAACATCATGAGTATCCGTTCCTGTCCGTCCCTATCCGTTCAGAAAAGTTCAATACGGGGCTGCACCCTGACGATTATCCGAGCGATTCGAGCATCTTGATCATGGGCAAGAACATCGCAACAACGATTGTCCCGACCATGCCACCAAGAACCACAACCATCAGAGGCTCAAGCAATGACACCAATGAGTCCACCGCGACATCGACCTCTTCGTCGTAGTTATCTGCGATCTTCAAGAGCATCGCGTCCATCTCGCCGGTCTCCTCACCAACATCGATCATGTTGACCACGATCGCGTCACAGGTCTTCGACTCACGCAGAGGTGTAGAAAAAGTCTCACCCTCACGAATCGAGTCATGCACATTCATCAGTGCTTTCTCGAACACATAGTTGCCCGAAGTCTGCGATGTAATGGTCACCGCTTCAAGAATCGGAACACCCGCACTAATCAATGTGCCCAGCGTTCTGGTAAAACGAGCAATCACAGTCTTACGGACCAAGGTGCCCATGATCGGCGTCCACAATATCAAAATATCAAACAACGCCCGCCCGGGAGGGGTCTTGCGGATGAGCTTGAGCGTAATCCAGATCGTGGGAAGGCCAAAGATAATGATTACCCACCCCGGAGGCCCGCCGGCAGCGCTGCCGCCAGAAACCCATCGACTGGTGTTAATAAGCCCCTGCGTAAGCCCGGGCAACTCGATCTCGAAGTCCGTAAAGATTTCCTCGAAACTCGGAATAATGAAAACCATAATCCCCGTCAAAATCGACATCGCGACAAGAATAACCACGACCGGATACACCATCGCACCCTTGACCTTGCGCTTGAGCCTTTCGCTCTTCTCCATAAACTCTGAAAGTCGCTGGAGAATCACATCGAGCACACCACCGATTTCACCCGCGTTGACCATCTTGACAAACAGATGATCGAATGCCTTGGGATACTTGCCCATTGATTCACTCAATGAACTACCACCCTCGACCTCTTCGGTGACCCCGAGAAGAATGTTCTTCATCAGACCAGGTTTCTGCTGGCTCTCAAGAATCTGCAACGAGCGAAGCAACGGCAAGCCCGCGTCCTGAAGTGTGGAGAGCTGACGCGTAAAGAGAGTCAGATGCTTGGCGCTGACCCCCCCGATCGAGAACCCGCCGCCCTTCTTCTTTTTCTTTACCTTGGTTGCCTTCTCACCCTTTTCGCCCTTGGCAGCAGATTTCTTTACCTTCTGCGCCTGGACCGATGTCGGGAAGTACCCCTGCGACTTGATCCGCTGGATCGCGTCTTCAGAGCTTGATGCTTCGACCGTACCCTTTTGCGTCTTGCCCGATGCATTGAGTGCTTGGTATGTATATGTTGCCATGATCGTCAACTCCTCGTCCAATCAACACAGCCCGCTGTGATGATGTTGTGTTCGTACCTTCTATTGCTTGTCTTACCAGTCGAATCCCCGGTGAGCGGATCATTCATCTTTCACTCACTCATCTTCAATAGTCTCTCCAACGATCTCATCGATTGTCGTGAGCCCTTCATACAAGGCCATCAGCCCACTCTCACGCAATGATCGCATCCCCTTCTTGCGTGATGCATTCCGCAGCACAGTCGTGCTCGCTTCATTCATCATCAACTCGCGAATTTCATCATCGAGTGTCATAATCTCAAAGAGTGCCATACGCCCTTTGTACCCGCCGCCGACACCGGCATTCTCGCCAGGGCGATAGAACTGACTCCCCTTGATATCATCAGGACGCAATCCCAGTTCCATCAGTTCTTGCTCGGTTGGGGTAAATGCTTCTTTGGTCTTTGGTTCGAGTGTTCGCACCAATCGCTGAGCAACAATCCCCTCAATCGTCGCGGTCAACAAGAATGGCTCAATCCCAAGGTCGACGAGTCGAATGATCGAACTCGGCGCATCATTGGTATGTAAGGTCGAGCGCACCAGGTGACCAGTCAGCGATGCCTGCACCGCAATCTGTGCCGTCTCAAGGTCGCGAATTTCACCCACCAGAATCACATCTGGGTCCTGACGCAAGAACGAACGAAGCGCCTTCGCAAAGGTCAAGCCCACATCAGTATTCACCTGCACCTGGCACAACCCGTCGATGTCATATTCAACGGGGTCTTCAGCGGTCAGAATTTTGGTATCAATAGTGTTCAGCTCGGACAACGCAGCATACAGCGTTGTGGTTTTACCCGAACCAGTTGGACCCGTCACAATCACAATGCCATTGGGCTTGCGGATCAAGCCGCGGAACTTCTCAAGATCATCCGCCCGAAATCCAACACGATCGAGCGAGAGTTCAACATTGCCCCGATCGAGCACACGCATGACGCAAGACTCGCCATAGATCGTCGGCAAAATCGCAACACGAAGGTCAACAGGGTTCCCGCCCACCGTCAGTTCGATACGCCCGTCCTGAGGCAAGCGACGCTCAGCAATATCCAGGTTCGCCATGACTTTCACACGACTGGTGATCGCAGTCCCAAGATGCTTGGGCGGCGGCACCATCTCATAGAGCACCCCGTCAATGCGATACCGCATCTTAAACTCAGTTTCAAACGGCTCAAAGTGGATATCCGAAGCACGATCACGGATCGCCTGGAGCAGCACAAGGTTGAGCAACTTAATGACCTGATTGTCGCCCGCGGCGTCCATCACCGCATCAAGATCGATCGATTGGTCGGAATGACCCCCGAGCTCTTGAAGGTTCTTATCCGATGCGAGTGCATTCACTACATCGAGCATTGATTCGCTCTTGGAATAGTATTTTTCGATCAAAGCGTCGATCGCCTTGGGAGAAGCGACAACCGCTTCAACCTTGGCACCCATCAACAAACGCAGGTCATCGACCGCCTGAAAGTTGTTGGGACTCTTGATCGCAATTTTGAGCTGGCGGCTCTTTGGCTCATATTCAATCGGCACGCACTGATACGCCTTGGCGTTCTCTGCCGGGATCGCCCCGACCGTTTCATCATCGAGTTCGACCCCCGAGAGATCGATATACTCCATCCCCGCCTGCCCAGCCAATGCACGATCAATATCAAGATCGGTGCAGTACCCAAGCTCTTTGAGAATCTCGCCGACGCGTACCTTATTGGTACGCCCTTTTTGGATACCTATAGCCTCATGAACCTGTTCGCGCGTGACCACCTTGAGCTTGGTCAGCACTCGTCCAAGTTTCCGGCCTTTGAGTTCAGAAGGTTCCATGTTTCACTCCATGCTTGGCGTCAACGCCAACTTCGTAGGCAAAGCCCACGACAATGATATTCGCAGGTATCTGCACATCTGTTCTTATAAATAACCCGTATTTGCAGGTTTTACCGTTGCGACTTGTGGATAACGATCTAGAAAAGCGCGCGATGTATTGCTCTCATCGATCCAATTTAATCCGCTACTTCCTTTGAAGCTTCAGGATCGTCAAGTTCTGGACGCCCGATGACACCCCCAGCCTGATGGACCTTATCCTTCAGATCCATTGGGTTTTTACACTTGTCGATCATCTCTTCCGCACCGATCATACCCCGACTATACAGTGTCCAGAGGTGGTCATCGAGCAGCTGCATCCCATATTTCTTCCCGGTCTGAATCGCGGAATCGATCCGATAACTCTTGTTATCGCGGATCAAGTTGGCGATCGCGGGCGTAATCACGAGGAACTCGTACGCAGCAACCATGCCCTTGGTATCGATCCGACCCATGAGTACCTGTGACAACACACAGATCAGTGCCGTTGAGAGCTGAACGCGGATCTGGTTCTGCTGCGTGACCGGGAACGCGTCGACCATTCGGTCAATCGTCTTGGCTGCACCAGTAGTATGGAGTGTCCCGAACACCAAGTGACCAGTTTCCGCTGCTCGAACCGCTGCTTCGATGGTCTCAAGGTCACGCATTTCACCTACCAGAATCACATCGGGGTCCTGACGAAGTGCTCGGCGGAGGGCTTCGGCAAAGCTGGGTACATCGTTGCCCACTTCACGCTGATTGATAATCGATTTTTTGTGCACATGATAGTATTCAATCGGATCTTCCATCGTCACGATGTGACGATCCATCGTCTGATTGATGTAGTCGATCATTGTTGCCAGCGAAGTAGTCTTCCCCGAGCCGGTCGGACCGGTCACCAGATAGAGTCCACGAGGGCGACGGATCAGATCCTTACAGATTTCAGGCAACCCGATCTGATCGAAGGTCAAAAGCCTGTTGGGAATCTGGCGGAGAACGATCGCAATGTCGCCACGCTGACGGAACACAGAAACACGGAACCGGGCGGCCTCGCCGTAGGCAAAGCCAAAGTCAGTTCCGCCTTCTTCTTGAAGCTCTTGCTGATTGCGTTCTGGCGTGATCGATTTCATCAACGAAACCATGTCCTCGGAATCGAGCACTTTGGTCTGCAAGTTGCGCAAGCCGCCATTAAGACGAATGGTCGGCTGGCGCCCGGTCGTCAGATGGAGGTCAGACGCGCCGGTTTTGACAACTGTATCAAGCAATCGGTCAATTTGAACTGTAGACATTGTTCACTTCTCCTGTCGAATCGAATCTGGCATCGCAATCCTCTTCAAGTCGATGCCGGACCGATGATTAACTGTATTACACACTATTCAGACTGGCTCACACGCGCGATCTCATCGGGTGTTGTGACACCATTGAGCACCTTGAGTCGTCCATCCTCAACAAGTTCCTTCATCCCCGCGGAAATCGCCGCTTTGCGAATGACCGAAGATGGGGCGAGTTTGAATGCAAGTTCACGGATCTCGGCGTTCATAATCATCATCTCAAAGATTGCTTTTCGTCCTTTATACCCGCCCGGTGCTTCATCGCAAGACACTGCCTTGTAGACCTTGCCGAGGGCATCCTCAGGCTTGAGATCAATCAGATTCAGGTATTTATGATCGAGTTCATCTTCTGTTGCGAGTTGTTTGCTCTTGTAGAGCACACGAATCAGGCGCTGGGCCATGACTGCCTGAATCGAACTGGCAACGAGGAACGGCTTGATGCCCATGTCAATCAATCGAGTCATCGCACTTGGCGCATCATTGGTATGCAAGGTTGAGAACACCAGGTGACCGGTCAGAGCCGCCTGAATAGCGATCTCTCCTACTTCTTTGTCTCGGATTTCACCGACAAGAATTACATTGGGAGCCTGGCGAAGCATCGAACGCAGAATCGCAGGAAATGTAAATCCAATACTCTCTCGGACCTGACACTGGTTGATCCCTTCAAAGTTGTATTCAACCGGATCTTCAGCGGTGATGATCTTCTTGTCCGGACGGTTAAGCACATCAAGGGCTGAATAGAGCGTCGTTGTCTTCCCCGAACCGGTCGGGCCGGTCACAAGGAAGATGCCGTTGGGTCGGCGGATGATTTTGTTAAAAGCCTCGAGATTCTCTGGCTCAAACCCAAGGTTCACCAGACCGATTCGTACCGCGTCAGGACGCAGAATACGAAGCACCACGGATTCGCCATGATACGCAGGACACGCCGACACACGGAAGTCGATACCGACCTCGTCAACATAGATTTTGATTCGCCCGTCCTGAGGCACCCGCTTTTCAGCAATGTTCATCCCGGCCATCAGTTTGAGACGGGAGAGAACCGCATTCTGCATGCGTTTGGGCAAGTTATCTCGTTCGATACACACGCCGTCAATCCGGTACCGGAGACGAACGCGATCAGCCATCGGCTCGATATGGATGTCACTGGTCCGGTTGCGGACCGCTTCATCAAGAATACGATTGACCAGTTTGACCACCGGCGAGTCTTCAGAGGACACATCTATCGAGCGGTCCATCGAGCGATCGAGCGAGCGGTCAATTGAACGGTCGATCGAGTCCGTGACAAGCGAATCGCCAGCGGTCATTGATGGGGCGTTGGAAACACCCGGAACGCCAGCCGATGATGCGTCGCCGCCATCGAGATAGTTGCGGATCTGTGTCTTGGTCGCGAGCATCGGCTCAACATCCATATTCAGGCGGAACCGGATATTGTCGAGCATTTCGAGATCCATCGGATCATGGATTGCCAAACGCATCTTGCCTCCCGATTTGCCCAGCGCGAGCACCAGATGCTTCTTCATGACGCTCTTATCGAGTGCCTCATCATCAATGAGTTTCTTGATCTTCTCGTTGGTGAGATCGACATACTTCATGCCATATTGGGCTGCGAGCGCCTTGACGACCTGCATTTCATCGAGTGTGCCCAAATCGATCAGGGCTTCTCCGAATCGTTTGCCCGTCTCTTTGGCGTGCTTGAGCCCTTGATCTGCTTGCTCAGCGTTGATTGCCCCCTGAGCAACCAAAATTTGTCCGAGTTTTTTACGACTTCTTGCCATATGAATGCTCAATCCTCTGAGAAATAGTCCGGAACAGCCCTCTTGGGATGACACTATAGGA
>JAESSR010000099.1 GCA_016764015.1 Phycisphaerales bacterium | reverse complement strand
TTGGGCTTCATCGGTCAGGCAGTAGCGGACGAAACGCATGGCGAGTTCGTAGTCTGGGCCGCCGTTGATGATCGAGACCGGGTCGGCATCAACATACACTGCGCCGGCTGGATCGGCGTAGCCAACACGATCGCCGCCGCCGGAGTCTTTGATGACCTGGGCCTGCCCGCGACCATAAAAATCAATCGCCAAACCTGCCGCTGCTTCTCCCTGCGAGACATCAATCGGAGGCTTGGTCGATGAGTTCGTAAAGTAGCGCGTGTTGCCACTCATTGCACGGAGCGTTCGCCATCCTTGCTCCCAACCCTCGTTGCCGAGGATGGAATCAAAGGTCGTTGTGATCGAACCCGACTGACGCGGATCTGCGAGGGCGATCCAACCAGCGAGTTCTGGCGCGGTCAGATCGGCAAATGAATCTGGATCTTCGAGCCCAAGTTTCTTAAACACATCTCGGTTGTAGACGATCCCGAAGCTCGAAAGCGCGGTGCCGATCCAGTATTGGTCAGGGTCGTAGAGTTCTTGTGGGCCGATTTTGTTCTCGCCGAACATCTCGTCGAGCTCGGGTTGTGTGAAGTTCGCCGGGCGTGAGATGGAGACATTGACCACTTCGCCGGTGGATGGATCTTCGACGCTGACGCCTCTGCTGAGCATTCCATGATCGAACGACCCGCCGCCGAGCATGAGATCGAAGGGGATCGGCCCGGATCCGATCGTCAGTATCCCGTCCTCGTCGATCGTGTACCCGTCCTTTGCCGAGCCCTCTTTGATCGCCGACTTGAAGCTGGCTTCGAGGAGCTTGCGGATCTCGGAGGTGCCCCCCGATGCCCGCCAATCGATACTGACGGCCTCACCATACTCGCGCTTATACCACTTCGTAAACCCGTACCCAAACTCATCGCGGATCTGAGGCACATGGGGCGTAACGATGATCAAGGTCCGCGTGCCGGGCGTGTGCCCGGTGCCCTTTTTCCCCGCACTCATGAGAAACGGCACGCCAAGAACGAGAGCCAGCAAGATCGCGATCACAATTACTTGAATCTTCATGCTGCAAGTATATGTCCCATGCCCCCTACTGTTCTCTTATGGCCAAACCTACCCCATGGAAAGACGAATACACGCTGCTATGCGAGAAGTGCGGGTATGTGGTTGAGGGGCTCGATATCGCTGGACCTTGCCCGGAGTGTGGGACGCCGATTGAGGAGAGCTTGCCCGAGCGGCGGATCGGCACGCCCTGGCAGCAGGAGCCGGGGGTGAAGTCATTGGTGCGGACTTGGTGGATGACGCTGAGGCATCCGAAGAAGACGCTCGATGTGATGCGATTTGATGCAAAGTCTTCACTCTCGCCGCTAGCTGATTCCTTAACAATTATCGTCCTCATTTGCGTGCTCACTCTCGTAGCCAAACCCACTTTCAATGTGATTGAACTCTTACTTGGAGCCTTCTTGTTCTTATTGGTGGGCCTCGTAATATGGGCTTGTTTTTACGCTCTCTCCGGGATTGAAGCATTGGGTCTTCAACTATTTGGTTCAATCCAAGGTTGGCGAATCGGGCCTCAAATCGGATGGGCTGTCGCAGGACATGGAGCGGTCGGCTGGTTATTCACAGGACTGATCTGGGCTGCAGGATGGAGGCTTCATCGACTGATCATGTACATGAACCCCACATCGAATGACTTAGAACTGCGAAGGCAGCTCGCCCGACATATCAATCAAATCTACAAACCTGCATTTCTCATCGGCCTCGTTGTAGGGCTCATCATCTTCCAACTCTTCGCCTACCTCGGGCTCCGGCGGTGCAAATATGCCAATCGCATTCGCCCGCAAGAATCCGATCTGGATGCCAATACTTGCCCGTAGGGCGCAGTAGTGTCTTCGATCGCCATTGCCACGCAGGCACTACTGCGCCGAAGACGGCGAGTAGTGGCACCCGGAGCATCCCTCTCCCAACGAGCCGCGACCGTGAGGGAGTGGTCTTCTCTTGGATGCGAATCAGAAAATCAAGACCGCTCCCTCACGGTCGCGGCTCGTTGAAGATTCCTTGACCTAGAATCTCCGGATGCAACCACGAAACCCAACTCGACCTATTTTCATCGGCGACAGCCGAACCGGGATCATCCAGATCGGGGGCGGGATCGCACAAGATCATCGCCTCGCCAAAGGACTCGCTGAGGCGACCACCATCGCGCCGATCAGTGTCCAGACCATGACGGCTGGGTATACCTACACGATCGACAAATGCGTCGCCGAGATCCACAAACTGACGGCTGCCGGCGCCGACATTGTCCGGGTCGCGGTGCCTGAGAAAAAGGACACCGAAGCCCTCAAGGAAATCTTGAGCCAGACCACCGTGCCGATCGTCGCCGATGTGCATTTCCACTTCAAGCGGGCGCTCGAAGCCATCGAAGCAGGCGTGCACAAGATTCGATTGAACCCGGGCAACATCACTGATCGCAAGCAGGTCGAAGAAGTGATTGATGCGTGTAAAGAAGCTAATGGAGGCAGAGGCATCCCGATCCGCGTGGGTGTGAATGAAGGCTCGATCATCGAGCGCAAAGACAAGCAAGCCCGCGCCAAAGAACTCGGCGCCGTCTTCGGCGACAACAAACACGGCTACATGATGGCGATCATGATCGCCAAGCTCGAAGAATACCTTGATATCTTCTACGAGCGAGATTTTTACGACATCGCCATCAGCGCCAAGTCCATGGACGCGTCGTTGGTGATCGATGCCTACACCGAGATCAGTAAACGCTTCCCCCATCCATTGCATCTGGGCGTGACGCATGCCGGCCCGAAGGAAACCGGGCGCATCCGATCGGTCGTCGCGCTGGGCACACTCATGGCCAACGGCATCGGCGACACGATTCGTATTTCATACGCCAATGATCCGATTTATGAAGTTGAAGATGGTCTCGAACTGCTCTACACCATCGGCAAGCGTGAACGCATCGGGGCCGAGTTGATCGCCTGTCCGACCTGCGGGCGAATCCAGGTCGATCTTTTCTCGCTTGTGCAGGATGTCAAAGACCTGCTCGCTGCCGAGATCATTGTGCCGATGAAGGTCGCCGTGATGGGTTGCGTGGTCAACGGGCCCGGCGAAGCCGAGGGCGCGGATGTCGCAGTGTTCGCTGGCGATCGCAAGGGCATTATTTATGTCCAAGGCGAAAAGGTCGCGACCGTCCCCGAGGAAGATATTCTCGATCGCTTGCTCTCCGAATGCAAAGCCTTCCAAGCCAAGGTGCGATCGGGCGAGATCAAACTCGGCGAAAAAAAGGTTCACATCGTGCCTCCGGATCCGGAGGGCGAGCTCGGTTCTGGGTGGGAAAAGATGGCGGCGACGCGTATGGGACACACGCCGTTGACTATTGAAGGCGAATAAACCCACACATCGCCCACACCAAAATCCCCCTGATTACCGCCCATTTTCGACGATCCAACGCGATATGATCTCCTCGATACAAGTTCAGACCTGATCTATCGAGAGGATTGTTATGAATCGTGCGTTTGCTGTATGTGTTCTTTCTATCGGCGTTGTTTCCACGGCTCACACCCCTCTCCAAGCGCAGGGCTCGCCGTATTGTGCGGCGGATCTCGTCTTCGACAACTCGCTCGATTTCTTTGATGTCTCCGCATTCCTCAACGCGTTCAACAACAACGAGCTGAGTGTCGATTTCACGAACGATGGAATCCTTGATTTTTTCGATGTCTCCTCGTTCATACACATGCTCACCGGCGATTGCCCGGACCTCACCGATACCGACGGCGATCGCTTGCCCGACTTCGTCGAGAGCGATAACGGGATCTACATCGACGCGTTCACGACCGGGTCTGACCCCTTCAACACGGACACCGATGACGACGGGCTCGACGACGGCGACGAGGTGCTCGGAACACTCGATGGGCTCGTGCTCACCGACGCGTCCCCGATCTTCAGGGATATCTTTGTCGAGTGCGACTGGTTCCAGGGCGTGTTTCAGGGACGCTCAGAGAACTACCGCCCGACCCAAGCCGTCGAGAACCGGCTCGTCAATGCGTTCTCGCTCGCTTCCTCAACGAACCCGTACGGACAGGCGAGCGGGATCAATATCCATCTCGACTACGGACAGGGCAATGGGTTCGACGGCGGGAACCAGCTCCCCGGCGCACCGGTGTTTATCTTCTTTGATTCAGAGTTCAACCAGTACAAAGCGAAGCACTTCGATCCTCGACGCAAAGGGTATTTCCATTACGCGATCTTCGCCAACAGGTACAACTCGTCGACGAATGGGTCGTCGGGGTACGCCGAGATCAACGGCGATGATTTTATGATCACCATGGTTAACTACAACTCAACCAACAACATGTCCAACACCATCGCCCACGAGCTCGGGCACAACA
>JAESSR010000098.1 GCA_016764015.1 Phycisphaerales bacterium | reverse complement strand
TTTGATCATCTGGATCACACGGGGGAAGTACAATCCCAGAACCGCCAAGATCGCGCCGCCTTGGACGACGATGTTGAAGGTATCGACGGCATTGCGTTGGTTGTCTGTGTCGCCAAGCCCGAGCAGATCCGATACGATAATCAGGTGTCCGGTCGAGGACACCGGGAGGTATTCGGTGATGCCTTCGACCAATCCGAGGACGATGGCTTGGAAGATGGTCATGGCTTCGGGGGTGATCATGGGCGTTGGGTCTCTTATCGTGTATAGCAAGGAAGATGTACTGAAAGGATGATCGGCTCAATGATTGAAATCCATGATGCAAAAGACCCGAGAATCGGGGTGTTTCTCAATCAAAAAGACGCCTGGCTCAAGGCAAACCATAACCCTCAAGCGGACGCATCGGGTGTACAAACTGCCGATGAGGGGGTGTTTATTGCTGAGGGTGTGCTGGTGGTTGAGCAGTTGATCCGTTCGCGGTTCCCGGTGCAATCGGTGCTGGTGACAACCAATCGGGCGAAAAATATCACGCCAGTGCTCGATCAGGTGCCTGCGGGTGTACCGATTTACTGTGCTTCTCAAGAAGTCATCGATGAGATCGTTGGGTTCCCGATGCACCGTGGGCTGTTGGCGTGCGGGCAGCGATTGCCTAATCCAGACCCGATGGAGTTGGCCAAAGAATGCCGGGCGTTGGTGGTGATGGAGGATCTGAGCAATCACGACAATGTGGGTTCGGTGTTCCGTTCGGTGGCCGCGATGGGTGGCAAGGGGGTTGGAATTCTGATGACCAAACGGTGTTGTGACCCGTTGTACCGCAAGGCATTGCGGGTGTCGATGGGGCATGTGCTCAATGTGCCATTTGCTGAGGTTGATGATTTGGAATCAGCGATCGGTGAGATGCGTGGGCTTGGGTTCATCTCGATTGCATTTACGCCCGATAACCAATCTGTCACGATCAACGAATCCCTTAAACAGGGGGCAACTAAGCCTATGTTGATGTTTGGAGCCGAGGGGTCGGGGCTGAGCGATGCGGTGAAGGCAATAGCGGATCAGTGTGTACGGATCCGAATGACAAAAGATGTGGATTCGTTGAATATTGCCGTCTCGGCAGCGGTTGGTATCCACAGATACATCAACCCCGCCTGAACACACAAACAGGCACTGGCCTCAGTAGCAGGCAGTGAACACACCGCTCAGGCAGATCAATCTTAAATCTAGGAGTACACGGATATGGCTTTCATTTCAATCATCATCGCAGCAGCAGGAATGTCTCTCGGGCTCGCAGGCCCAGAAGCAGGGCATGTTTGCGAAGCAGACTGCACCAAAGCGTGCTGCGTAGAACCAACAGAAGCAGCGCACGCATGTGCGATGTGTGAAAAAATGGAAGACGGCAAAATGTGTGCCATGTGCGAAGCGAAAGCTGGCGCAGAAAACGCGATGGCCGACCACGCAACCTGTGCATCATGCGAAGCAATGGGCGATGGCAAGATGTGTGCATCATGTGCTGCCCACGCCGACATGGATGGCAAGATGAACAAAATGGACCATGCAAAAATGGGTCACGCAGATCATGCTGGACATGGCATGAGTCATGCGGCTACACCAAAGATCGATAGCGCCCTCTACGGCAACGCGGCTTGGCCAGCACACAACACAGCCAAGAGACTTGGTGCCAAGAGTTTTCAAGGCAAACAACTCCCCGTTGCGATCGGGAATGAATCTTGGATTTCTGAGAAAGTGAATCTTGAGGGCAAAGTGATTGTGATCGATTTCTGGGCGACTTGGTGCGGCCCATGCCGAAAGGCATCGCCGATGCTTGACAAGTTGCAAGTTGAGCACAAAGGGAATCTCGAAGTATTGGCAATCTCGGGGATGAACGATCCTGAGTCGGATGTTCGCTCATATGTCGCCGAGCACAAGGTCGCGTACTCGCATTTGTATGACGGCGAAAAGCATATTTCCTCAAAGATGGAGGTTCGTTCGATTCCCCATGCGGTGATCATATCAACCGATGGTGTGATCCGATGGCAAGGCAATCCGCTGACTCCAGAGTTTAATAAAGCACTCGAACAAGTCTTGGCAGTTGATCCAGTGATCAACGCCAAAGGCTGAATTCTGAGCCTTATCAATCATAAGCCAAGCCCAAGACCCGCTTTCGAGCGGTTTTTTCATGATATGAGCGAGAATAACCACTATGTTGAATCAGGATTGAGTTCAATCGGTTAGAATATTGGAAGCCGTTGGGCACAGAGCAAGTACACACGATGGAGGAATATACATTGGCACACAAATCGAGACACATCTTGGCAATCGTTGGCACCGGGGCATTGCTCGCAGGCGGACTGGGAATGGGCATGGTTGGTACAATGGGACCAGGCATTCAACGCGAAGGTGACTCCGCACACATTCAAGCAGTGCGTGAGATTGAGACCCAACCATTTGATATGAACCTCTTCGCTGGGCTCGATGGCTGGACACATGGCAATCCGCTTGATTCTGAAGCAATAAAAGACAAGGTCGTGCTGATTGGCGTGGTCGCGATTGACGATGCGCAATCCATGATGACGCTTTCGAGTTTGGCGCGGTATCAAAGACAGAACGCGGACAAGGGGCTCGTTGTTCTCGCCGTGCATCCTGAATCAGGCTGGGACACGATCGGGCAGAAGGTTGCTGACGGGCGGGTCAAGGTGCAGGTTGCACGGGATGTCGATGGCGCATTCGCCAAAGGCTTGCTCGCAGACAACTACCCAGATTTGTACCTGATCGATCGCGCCGGGCAGCTCCGCTTTGGAGATATCGAGAGCAAATCGCTCAAGGCTGCGGTCTCAAGGCTCTTGCGTGAAACAACAGACGAAGCGATCGCCAACGCACAAGACCAAGCCAACGGGATCGAAGTTGCGTTTGAAGAAGAAGTGCAAGAGCCAAAGGGTATCCCAACTGCGAAGTATGCCAATGCAAACTGGCCGATGATAAACTCAGGAAAACTCAACGCAAAGAACTACCAGGGCAAGGCTCTCCCCGTCGCGTTGGGTACCGAGAAATGGATTTCAAAGAAGAAAGACCTTGAGGGCAAAGTGATTGTGCTTGATTTCTGGGCGACCTGGTGTGGTCCATGTAAGCGAGCTTCGCCGACCCTTGACAAGTTGCAGAAAGAGTTTGAAGGCAAGCTCGAAGTGCTCGCCATCGGCGGGCAGAGCGAGGATATCAGCAAGGTTCGCAACTACGCCCGCTCACACCGGGTAGCGTACTCGCATCTGTTTGACAAGAAGCAGAGCATCTATCGTCAACTCGAAATCCGGGCGATCCCACACACGATCGTGATGTCCACCGACGGCGTGATCCGTTGGCAGGGCAATCCGCTCAGCCCAGCGTTCAAGGCTGCGGTCGAGCAGGTGATTCGCGAAGACCCAATGTTTGCAGATGGTTGAGACCCTGGCGAGTTGTATGCCAACAATCTTGGCATGAGTAAGCCTGATTCCAAACCAACGAAGCCCGCATCTGATTCGATCGAGTCGGCTGCGGGTTTTTCTGTGCCTACCGGCAGCGCCCTGAAGAATCCACGCTTGCACATCGTGCTGGTAGCCCCTGAGATACCCAATAACACAGGCAACATCGGACGCACCTGCGTGACGACTGGTTGCAAGCTGCATCTGGTCAAGCCTTTGGGCTTTGATATCGATGAGAAGGCGTGCCGACGCGCTGGGCTCGACTATTGGCCAAGGCTTGATCTCGAAGAGCACGAATCACTCGATGGATATCTCCAGAAGCATCCGCCGGGGGCTCGGACCTGGTTCTTGACCACCAAAGCAACGCGGACAATCTTTGATGCACCGATTTCGATGGGGGATCATCTGGTCTTTGGACGCGAGAGCGCTGGATTACCCGATTCGATCCATGCGGGGTACCCAGATCAGCGGGTGTGTGTGCCTTTGGTTGTGGGGGAGCGTTCGCTGAATCTGTCGACCTGTGTCGCGATCGCGGTGTACGAGTCTGTTCGTAAGATGGTTGGGTCTGGTGAAACGGTGCTCGACGAAGATGGAAGATTGATTGACCCTTGAGTTGTTCGAGTATTGTGTAAAGTTGGGCGATCAGGATGCGTTTTATCGAGATTTGATAAAAAACCGTACAAAGAGCCGAACAGCACGAAGAGGTTGTGCGTATGTATGGTGTTGAAGTGTTCGTTCTTTCTCTCTCAAGGACAATCACTGGATGAACACGATCAACAAGTGCTGATCGTGTTTTATATTTGAGATTCTCTCCTCTCTCTCCAGAACAGTGTGCCGTCGTGATTGGCGGTACACTGTTTTCTTATGATGAGGGTCTGTATGGTGGGATGGCGGGATGCTCTTTGTGCTATGATCCGTTGTCCACAGACGGGCCAAGGAGTTGGTATTGATGCCGATAAACCGGAATGTAGCACGATCTCACAGCGTACAAACGAGAACTTGGCTTTGCTTGGGTTTGGGCGTGTTGTTGCCTGTGTTGATGTTGGGATGTCAGAAGACAGTTCTGCGTCCGGATGACGATCGGAGTCAGTTCGATCGGTATGACCAATCGCGGAGTCAGCGGGCCCAGCCATTCCTTGAAGATGAGTTTGGGCGTCGAACCCCCAATCTCTCCGAACGACTCCGTCATCGGAGCGATTGAGTTTGCAATAGCAGCGTCCGATCATTCACAGAGTGAGGACGGATCGCATGTTTGTTCGGGATATGCAAGTGTGCATTTGGGTGTGTGTCAAATCATGCGCTCGATCACGATAAATTGCGCGAGAAAGTGCAAGGAAAACCCTTCACCATTCCGAATGATATTGATACTGTAGTAGTCCACAGAGTTCACTACCGAAAGATACCCGACCCTTGGCGACTGTTTCCGTTTCAACCCGATCCCGCGCGAGCATCCGAACCAAGATTGTTTGGGGTGTGCTTGGTGTTGGTATGTCGCTCAGCGTAGCGATGTTGTCGGTTTTGGATCAGGGTGTTGCTGGTGCCCATAGCGGGGGCGTGAGTTTGTCGCCTTTGATGGGGATTCGGGGTGCGATCGGCATGGATTCGATCTTCCAGACCGAGACACCGATCGAGGATGCCCGTTGGGGTTCGATTGTGATCGTTCACTCAGGTTCGCAGGGTGGCTCGGCTGCCGACATTGCTGGCGAGCATCGCTCGCTTGGGTATGATGGGCTTGGGTTCCACTTTGTGATCGGCAACGGCACGCGGATGGGCGATGGCGAGATTCATGTCGGGTATCGGTGGATCGATCAGCGCGATGGTGCTGAACTCGCTGGTGTTCAAGACGGGTTCGCAGCCTCGGGCGTGATTGAGATATGCTTGGTGGGCGATGGCGATCGTCGTCCGTTCACCGATGAGCAGCTCCATCGCTTGGCGCAGGTCGTGAGCGCCCTTTCGGATCGGCTGGGGATACCAGCGGACAAGATCAATCTTCACAGGGATTTGGCCGGGACAACAAGCCCAGGTCAGTATTTCCCGCAGGCCCAGTTTGAGCAGTTGCTCGAATCAATGGGATAATCTGTGGGGGGTAAGCTGCGGGATTTTTGTGTATCCCTTGTTGAGAGATGGTCTCCTGATTGAAATAAAAAATACTTTGCTCAACCGGAAACTCTTTGGTGCGTAGAGTGTGATGTCGACGGATTGCTATGAATGTCCTTTCTCGCATTGGGGCACGCTTGGTAATGGCAATCTTTTCGATACAATCTCCCGAAAACAGCAAGTCTCTGTGTGCCGAGTCGGCCATATGCACACCGGGCGGATACGATCAACCTGCCGATAACTGTGATTGTGGCACATGTGGCTGGAATCCAAGGGAGAACTTGCCGAAATATGACATCATGCGGTGCTTTGGGCGTTGTATGTTTGAGCGTGTTTCGGAGATTGCGAGAGCTTTGCACAGATGACTGAACTGATTGCAGCATGGAAGAAGGGTGACACCGTAGAAGGGTATCGCGTCATGTCCGAGATCGGACGCGGGGCGGCTTCGGTGATTTATCTCGTGCAAGACCCCAAGAACAAGCAGATCTGGGCGCTCAAGCATGTAGTCAAGAACAACCCCAAAGAACAACGGTTCCTCGACCAGACCGAAGCCGAATACAAAATCGCGAGCCAGCTCGATCACGAATCCATCCGCAAGATTCCACGCATTATCAAAAAAGGTTCGTTGCTCAAAACCAATGAGCTCTATCTGGTGATGGAACTTGTCGATGGCGTTTCGCTGCACGAAGAACAGCCCGATGATTTGGCGACGATGGTTGATATTTTTCATCAGACCGCGTCGGCGTTGGCGCAGATGCACGATCGCGGGTATGTCCATGCGGACATGAAGCCTCACAATGTGATCGTGGGTGTCGGGCTCGATGGGGTTTCCACCGCCAAGCTGATCGATCTCGGGCAGAGCTGCAAGATTGGTACAATCAAAAAACGGATTCAGGGCACGCCTGATTATATTGCACCCGAGCAAGTTCATCGTCGTGAGATCACCGCCAAAACAGATATCTACAACTTCGGCGCCACGATGTACTGGGTGCTGACTGGTAAGAACATCCCGACAGCGATGGGCGTCAATGGCGATTCGTTGACGGGATCAAGAGACGATTCGTTGATCGAAAAAGCAACACCGGTCAGTGAGATCAACCCGCTCGTGCCCGATCGGCTCAATGATCTGGTGATGGAGTGCATCCAGGTTGATCCAGATCAACGAACCAAAGACATGAATATCGTTTCAGATCGGTTGGATTTGATCCTCGGGATTTTACGGGCTCCATCGGTTCAGAGCTGATTGAATCCGATCAAGCACATTTGTTGCTCATGTCTCCTACACTCTCAATACGATGTATACGCTCGATCTGACTGATATCGACGAGGTTGTGGACGCGCTGCGTGCCGGGGCTGCTGCGTGCCGGGATGCGAGCTGCCGTCATGGCTCGATCGAAGTGATCGATGCACCCGGGCAACTCATCGCGACGGGTGATACCCATGACAATCCGAGCAACTTGAAAGCGGTGCTCGGGGCTGCGGGGTTAGATGGTGAGTTCGGAGCGGAGGAAAAACACCTCACACTCCATGAGATCATTCATCCTGATTTACCCGAAAGCAGAGAGCTACCCTTAGACACTTCATTCCGTGGGTTGACACGCATCGCGTATCTCAAATCGCAGCATCCTGAGTTGGTGCATGTGCTGCTGGCGAACCATGAGCTTGCCCAAGCGATCGGTTCAGGGATTATGAAGAACGGCGTGAAATGCGTTGATGCGTTTAATGCAGGGATTGAATCGGTGTTCGGCGATGAGTCGTATCGGGTGCATGATGCGATAACAGATTTGGTAATGTCGCTGCCGATTGCGCTCAGATGCAAATGCCCGCAGGGTGATATTTTATGTGCCCATTCATTGCCCGGCCCGGCGTCGATGGGGCGGTTTGATCCTTCGATTTTGGATCGTGAACTCACCCCTGATGACTACCAGCCTCGGGTTGGCTCGGCGCACATGATGGTCTGGGGGCGCGGGTACGACGCGGATCAGCTCGAAGATTTGACCGAGCGGTGGGGCGTGAACCTGTTTATCCTTGGGCACGAGCACGCGGAGAATGGTTTTTCGGTGGTGAACCCGAACACGATCGTGCTCAACACGGATCACAGCCGAGGCGTGTACCTGCCGATTGATCTTGGCGATGAGCCTACGGTCGAGATGTGCGTCTCCAAGATGGTGCATATTCGTTAGATGCAACTTTGTATATCGCTTTGATGTATGCTTGTTGCATGGTCTCTGCAAAGTCAACTATTCCAATCTGCCCCAAGTGCGGCTACGACCAATCTGGTGAGATCGCGACCTGGGAATCGGCGTGTCCGATGATGGGGCTGTGCCCGGAGTGTGGGCTTGAGTTTGGGTGGGCGCAGGTGTTCGGGCAGCTCAATGAGTGGGGCTCTGAGGTTGATTGGTATGCTGAACACGCCGAGGGGTGGATCAGTCAGATCGTTCGTACTCCTGGGACTCTGCTTCGGCTCATTTTTCCGCTTTGGTATTTCAAGAGTATGAATCATCGGCGAGCGATTCGGCTTGGGATGCTCGCGCGATGGATGATCGTGGTGTTTGTGCTGATGCATCTGCTGGTGTCGGTGGTTGGTTTTCCAGCCAACAAGGCTGAGTATGCGTGGTCAAGTTCAGGGTACGGGGATCATTGGACGGCGAGTTTTATCGATTCAATATGCAATACCGCCAGTGCGGCAACATTCCCATTTGCAGCGATTGTGCAGTATGACAACGGGGCCATTGAGCTGTGGTATCCATTTCAGTATGAAGAGTGGCAGGAATTCATGATGCTCTCGTTGGTGGCTGTGGGCGTGGCGCTGTGCTGGACGCTGCTGATGGGGGCGGTGTTTTTACTTCGCTGGCGTGGGGATTACGATCGCCGACACGAACTCGGGCTCTTCGGACGGGTGATCTTGCTGAATCTGTTGCCGGTGATTGTGTATATTGAGCTGGTTCGGCTGGGCTTTGGGATTCACGCTGCCACGGGGATGACCCGATCGACCGACTGGGTTCCTTGGATGTACCTCATCTCGCTTCTCGTGCTGATCTTCTGGCAGCAGGTGCTCTGGACACACAGCGTGCGAACGATTTGGGAGATCAAGCGAAGCTGGGTCATCAACATCGGCGGGTGCTTTGGGTCATTTATTGGTGGATTGATCTTTGCCGGCTGGATTTTGATGTAAGGATTTGAGATGACACACAAACAACACATCCCAATCTGCCCCAAGTGCGGGTACGACCAGTCCGGCGAGATCGCGACTTGGGAATCGGTGTGTCCGCTCAACGGGCGATGCCCGGAGTGTGGGCTTGAGTTTGGGTGGGCGGATGTGCTCGATCCATCGCGGGTGGAGTTGGCGTGGTATGTAGAGCATGCCAAAACGCCTTGGCAGATGGTTCGGCGGACGATTCCGACGCTTTGGTATTTATTGTTTCCCAATCGGTACTGGCGTAGGCTGGGGATGGAGGCACCGCGTTCGCTCAAGCGGTATGTGCTCTGGGTTGGCGCGATGATGCTGGGTTTGCATCTTATCTCGGCGGGGGCGTTGGTCGCTACGAGCCATGTGTATGTGCTCAACATGAACGCATCAACTCAGGCAGCAATTGCTCAAAGCCCACGGTTTCAATCGCAATGGAAGCAGCTCATGTACGATGATTCCGGGGTTGATTATTGGTGGCCTTTGATTGGTGAATCGATTCTCTTTCCAGCGATCAACAACTCGTTTCATTACGCCGAGGTTTCCGTTATAGCGGGCGGGCTTGGGATGTTGATCTTTGGAATCTCGACGATGTGGTTTGTGCTCTTTAGTGCATTTCCCACGACGCGTAAACGATCGAAGCTTCGGCTGGTGCATGTTGTGCGGGCGATGGTGGTGGGCGGGGTGCTGCCGATGCTTGTCTTTGAGATCGGACGGGTGTTTGATGTGCTGTTGTTTCTTGGTGAGACTTGGACGCCGATGAACGGGGTTGAGCCGGTGCTTATGGGCATCGGGGCGGCGGGCGCAGTCTGGCTATTGATCTGGATTCAATGGTTCTGGTTCAGCGCGGTGTGGATCGGGTGGAAAGTCAAAGCGAACTGGTTTGAGATGTTCTTGGTGATGCTTGCCTCGTTCTTTGGGATCGTGATCGCAGCGATCATAATGTTGATCTTGGGTGCCATCGGCATGGTGATTCAGATGGCGGCTCCGATTGTTGGGATAGGATAAGTTGGTTGTGTATTGATCGGACAAACTATGAAAACATCAATCCCAATCTGCCCCAAGTGCGGGTATGACCAGTCTGGGGAAATTGCGACCTGGGAATCTTCGTGCCCGGTTGAGGGGCGGTGCCCGGAGTGTGGGCTTGAGTTTGCGTGGGCGGACTTGCTTGATCCATCGCGGGTGGATGTTGATTGGTACATCGAACATGCCAAAGGGCCTTGGGGTTTGGTGAGGCGAACGCTGCCAACACTATGGTATCTGCTCATTCCGAATCGGTTTTGGAAACGGGTGGGAATCCAAACACAAGTTCAACTAGGTCACATGATCGCGTGGTCGGTGCTGACGATCATTTTTCTGCACATAGTTTCTTCTGTGATCTTTGTAGTCGCAGATTTCATGGTTGCATACAAGTGGGGGAACGGTCAGTCTAGTTCATTGTTGAGTTTTATAACAGAGTTCGATGTCTCTATAGCACAGCAAATACTTGGCAACAAGATGTGGTGGATGGACTCGCTAACCACCGGGTTCGGGCATCCGTTTTTCAGAAACTGGTGGTGGCCTGACACCGAGTCTACAAGTAAAGCATTGAGGATGCTCATCCTTTGCTTTGGGTTTACAGCAATGTGGCTCATTATTCTGAGTGTGATCCCAACTACACGGCGACTCGCAAAGCTGAGAGCTCAGCATGTGTTGCGAGCGATGATTCTCTCATTTTTGATGCCGGTCGTCTTTGTCGAGATTGTTCGACTGATCGATGCGGGTATTTTTTTTATGAAAGGGCCATTTCCTGGCTCAGATACGATAGAGTTCTTCGTAGGTCTGGTTTTGGCTCATTCGATCATTTACGGCATGGTCTTTTGGGTTCAATGGCATTGGATTTCTGCGATTCGATCTGGCTGGAAAATACATCCGAACGGATTGTTGATATGTATCGGGCTGTTCGGCTCAACTGTGTGCTCATATCTGTTCGCATCGCTCCTCTCCGCGATGTGGATGATCATGGAGTATTCGTAATACTGATCGAGTGATCGCAGTCTACACTTCCCCATGACCACTTCTACCCAAACCGCCGACCAATCCATCGACCAATCCATCATTGACACCATCGCCGCGACTGATCCGCAGGTTGCCGAGATCATCGCTGCGGAGCGAGAGCGTCAGGAATATACGATTGAGTTGATTGCTTCGGAGAATCATGCTTCGCCAGCCGTGACCGTCGCGGCCGGCACTTGCATGACCAACAAGTACGCCGAGGGGTATCCCGGGCGTCGGTACTACGGCGGGTGTGAGCATCACGATAAGATCGAACAGCTCGCACGCGATCGTGCTAAGGAACTCTTCGGGTGCAAGTTTGCCAATGTGCAGCCTCACTCGGGGGCCCAGGCGAACACCGCCGCGTTCATGGCGATGATGGAGCCGGGCGATACCTTCTTGTCACTGGTCCTCAAGGACGGCGGGCACTTGAGCCACGGCATGTTCCTCAATTTTTCGGGCATCTTCTACAAGCCGGTCCATTACGCATTGCACTACGACAAAGATCACGCCCAGCACGAGCAGATCGATTACGATTCTGTCCGGGCGGCCGCTCTCGAACACAAACCAAAGATGATCCTTTGTGGCTACTCTGCCTATTCGCGCGAGATTGATTTCGCCAAGTTCCGCGAAATCGCCGATGAAGTCGGCGCGACACTGATGGCCGACATCGCGCATATCGCCGGCTTAGTCGCGGCGGGTGAGCATCCTTCGCCGTTCCCGCATGCTCATATCGTCACGACCACCACGCACAAATCGTTGCGTGGCCCGCGTGGCGGGATGATCATGACCAACGATGAAGATCTCAACAAGCTCATCAACCGCAATGTTTTCCCCGGGGTGCAGGGCTGCCCGTTGATGCACATCATCACGGCCAAAGCCGTCGCGTTTGGCGAAGCACTCA
>JAESSR010000097.1 GCA_016764015.1 Phycisphaerales bacterium | reverse complement strand
TCGAAGAAGCAAACCAAGCCCGACTTGATGACCCCGCTGCGTACCAGAAACTCAGCCTCGCGAGCATGCGCAAGCATGTCGAAGCGATGGTCGATCTCCAAAAACGCGGCGCAGTCACCTTTGATTACGGCAACAACATCCGCCAGCGTGCCTTCGACGAGGGTTTCAAGGATGCTTTCGCATTCCCAGGGTTTGTCCCCGCCTACATCCGTCCGCAGTTCTGCCTCGGGCGTGGCCCGTTCCGCTGGTGTGCCCTTTCAGGCGATCCCCAAGATATCTACAAAACCGATTACGCCCTGCTCCAACTCTTCCCCAAAGGCGATGGTGGCTACAACGACCGCCTCCACAACTGGCTCCTGAGCTGCCACGCCAACCCAGAAGCATTGCTTGCGGGTGATTTCAAAAACTGCAAACCAAAGTTTGCGTTCCAAGGCTTGCCGTGTCGCATCTGCTGGTTCGGGCTCGGTGAGCGAGACAAAGCCGGGTTGCTCTTCAATAACATGGTCCAAGCAAAAGCCGTCTCGGCACCAATCGTCATCGGACGCGATCATCTCGACTGCGGCTCAGTCGCCTCCCCCAACCGCGAAACGGAATCCATGAAGGACGGCACCGATGCCGTGTCCGATTGGCCATTGCTTAACTTTGCCGTCAACATCGCATCGGGCGCGAGTTGGGTCAGCTTCCATCACGGCGGCGGCGTTGGTATCGGCTTCTCCCAACACGCTGGGCAAGTCATCGTCGCCGACGGCACACCAGAAGCCGCCAAACGGCTCGAACGCGTGCTCAAGAACGACCCAATGATGGGCATCTTCCGCCATGCCGACGCGGGTTACGAAGACGCGACCCAATGCGGCAAGGATCAAGGCGTTGACATCCCAATGAGCACATAATCCTAATGACCACCAACTACCTCAATCCCGTTTCGTGGGACAACATCCCATCGTCGAAGTTCGCATCGCTCATCCGATCGAAACCCGATGGCTGTCAGATTGCACTCATCGGACTCCCCGATGACACTGGTGTAGGACTCAACAATGGGCGTCTCGGCGCCAAAGAAGGACCTACGGCTTTCCGCAAGGCACTCGCCAAATATGGCGTTGCACAACCAAGCGGATGGGATTGGCCAACCGTCTTTGATGCAGGCAATGTCGACAGCGTCCCCGGCGATCTCCACGAAACCCATCGGCGTGTCACCGAAGCGGTCAAATCCATCCTTGATCTCGGACTCTTTCCAATCGTTATCGGCGGCGGGCATGACCTCACCTTCCCGTTTGTCCGAGCCGTCGCGGATCACTCTGGGCCTATGCACGGCGTGTATTTCGATGCTCATCTCGATGTTCGCGAAACCGATGGCTCAGGCATGCCCTTCCGAAAACTACTCGAAACAGGAGCTGCAAAATCCATGCAGATTCATGGATTCGATCCCAACGCAAACACCAACGAACATGTCCAATGGTTCACCAACAACGGCGGCTCCATCGCTTCAAATGACAATCCTGACTCCGCTTGGCCAACCGAAAACACATTCGTCTCGCTCGACATGGATGTCATCGATCAAGCCCACGCCCCCGGCGTGAGCGCACACAACGCCTGCGGCTGGTCATCAAAACAAACTGAGGAGTGGGTACTCCGCGCCGGACAAAATCCACTCGTCCGATGCTTTGATATCATGGAGCTCTCACCACCCTACGATCGCGATGATCGCACTGCCCGCATCGCCGCCCGTATGTTCCTCACTTTCCTCCGTGGATTCAGCGAGCGTTCCAAATGATCAAGCCAATGACTCATCCAATCGCCATCACCAACGCCCGAATCCTCACGCTCGCACAGGGTTCATCACCAAGACACGGCGAAGAGATGAACGAACTCGCTGCAATCAACACCGGTTCAATCCTTATTGAAAATGGACTGATCTCGCAAGTCGGGGAATCAATTGACATCCCATCTACCGCATCCATCATCGATGCCCAAGGCAAAGTCGTCATGCCCGCGTTTGTCGATTGCCACACCCACGCATGCTGGGCCGGTGAACGGCTCGATGAATGGGAACAAAAACAAGCCGGCGCGACTTATCTCGAAATCCTCAAAGCCAGCGGCGGCATCATGTCCACAGTCCGAGCCGTCCGCCAAGCAAGTGTTGAAGAACTCGCATCGTCCTTACTCGATCGTCTCATCTGGATGCTCGCCGAAGGAACGACGGCTTGCGAAATAAAATCCGGCTATGGCCTAAGTACCGCAGACGAACTCAAAATGCTCGACGCCATTTCCATCGCAGCCAAATCATGGGCAGGACGAATCTCCCCCACGGCATGCATCGGGCACGCGAAGGATTCAGCCGTCGATGATTTTGTCAAACAAACCATCGATGAAACACTCCCCGCCGTCCATGCCAAATACCCCGGCATCACGATCGATGCCTACACCGAAGACGGCGCATGGTCGGTCGAGGAAACCGTAGAACTATTCCAAGCCGCCAAAGCCCTCGGGCATCCGCTGCGGATTCATGCCGACCAGTTTAACTCATTGGGCATGGTTAAAGCCGCCATCGAACTCGGCGCACTCAGCGTCGATCATCTCGAAGCGACCAATCCTGAATCACTCGCAAATCTCGCCAAGTCGCGCACAATGGGTGTCATGCTCCCATGCTCAGGATTCCATGTCGATGGCCGATACGCGGATGGAAAATCATTCATTGCCGCCGATGGCGCACTGGCAATCGCAACCAATGTGAATCCTGGTTCAGCCCCATGCCTGTCGATGCCGATGAGCATTGCCCTCGCTGTCCGAAACCTCGGAATCACTGCAGCCCAAGCGATTACCGCATCAACAATCAACGGCGCCCACCTGCTCGGGTTCGATGACCTTGGCTCAATCGCGCCTGGAAAACAAGCGGATATTGTCATCCTCCGCCATCAAGACGAACGCCAACTCGGCTACACCTTCGGCGGCAACCACATCGACACCGTCATCTGCAACGGCCAAATAGTTTCATAGCACTGGTGCTACCTCTCGCCCCTTTACTTTGTGCTCTGCAACGCCTTGGTCATCTCTACAACCGCCAGCCCAACGCCTTTGGCCATGGTTGCGGCCCGTTCATCTTTGAGATTACCTGCATCATCAAAGGCTTCATGGGCAACCCCGAGTGCGAACTCACTTGGCACAACAACCATGTGAAGTTGGGTCAAAATCTGACGAACATGGCGCAACCCACGAAGCCCGCCAATCGCACCCGGCGATGCGGCAAGCAACCCGCCCACCTTTCCCTTAAAACAAGCCAACGGCGCTTCGCCCTCACGCGGACGCGAAGCCCAATCGATCGCGTTCTTCAATGCACCCGAAAGCGACCCGTTGTATTCTGGTGAAGCAATCAATACAGCATCGGCTGCGATCAATCGATCTTTGAGTTCAAGCACCATTGCGGGCATGCCTTTGGCTTCAAGGTCTTCAGAGAACATCGGCAAGTCCAGGTCACCGAGCGATATCTCATCGATCTCAAAGCCTTCACTCGATGCCATGTTGTTGGCAACAAATCGGGCAAGAGCGGTATTAAACGATCCTTGACGCAAACTGCCCGAGATGATTGCGACTTTTAAAGTTGATTCAGCCATGAGTATCTTTATCCTTACGAGAGTGATCGATAGTGCGGAGAACTGTACTCACCCATACTCATGCGAGTACTTCACGATGAAAAAAACCCGGCTCTTTGCCGGGCTCAGTTCAATGGAGGTTCTGTTCATTTAATCATGATGTCCCCGCCAGATTGATCGACGGCCAACCCCATTCGGGCTTCGGCGACGATGCACGGAGCTATGGCGACTGTATCGTTTGAGCGAGATGGTCAGTTCGTTATATGAAGAGTCCCAATGGAATCGAGCTTTGTACCGATCTGTCGACCACCGGACTGTCGGCTGGCAATAGCCGTAATCAATCACGATGCGCCCATCGTGTATCCGGGCATCATACCCACGATTCCTAAATGCTCGCACAATCTGCCGATTCATCGGACGGTCCGACCTGATAGAAGTCGAGTACCCGTCGATAGTTATCCGCCCGGCATATTCAGGGCGATGACCATACCTATACGAATCGTTGTACCGATGTCCACTGCGGTGTTCGCCGCGTCGATACCCGTCTCGATCTGATCCTGCACTCGCAGTTGATGAGACCCCCGCGATGACGATCAGCATACTGATGAGGGCGGCTTTGGTGATTTGATTCAAATGGTTTTTCTGACGGTTCATTCGTGTTCTCCTTTATGTATGGGCCGACTTCCATGCCGACTTGCTGCAAATGAACCGGGTATGTTTGTGACGACTGACTTATGTAAATAAATATTTCCGCCTCAACCGGCCTTTGCATGCAAATAAGCCGTATTCTCAATAAATATGTTCGTAATTGGAGGTTTTTGGTCAGTAAACACCTCACAAATCAGTTGAACTAGTAGAAGGTTTGGTGCGAATAGGACATCAGCCGATCGGAGATACCATGAGCCAATCATCATTCAACCCCCAAACGACCCAGCAATCCGATGCACTCATCACGACCACAATCGTGACTGCATCCTCGCACGCTGAACTCTCCCCGATCGAAGCCGCGATCATGGACTGCTGCAACACGCTCCACGAAGCCCAAGATCGGCGAGATCAACTCACCATCCGTGAAATGAACACCCAGCTCGAAACCCTCCTCGATCGCTACGACCAGACCGATGGCGAGAACCACCCAAACCCGGCATGGGCACGCGCCAACCAGCGAGCACTGGCATTGAGCGCTATGGGCAAGATCGACCAAGCGATCCGACTCGAACTCACCGCACTCAAGTATGCTGATACCCCTCGACGCAAAGAAATCTCGTATGGCAACCTCGCAGACCGCTGCCTGCGTGTTGGCGAGGCAGATCGGGCCGTCGAGTTCTTTCTTGATGCGATCAATGCCAATCCAGAATCGGTCCCTGTATTGATCACCGGTGCCCATTCGCTCTTTGAAGCTGGGTACATTGAACAGGCCGACACCATATTTAGGACTTTCCTCGATAACCCTCAGATGCTCACTCCAAGTTCTGAACTCGGTGCGTATCTCGATTGCGATATCCGCACACGCAACCTGTGCGAGCATCTTCCATCGTTGGCAGCATTATTTACTCGGTGGACATCAATGAACGCGATGTCTTCACGAATATCGAAGGGAGATCAGCGATGAGAACCCAAGAGTACGACCAGTTCTGGAAGCTCTATGAACAACGAGCCCGTCTGCCTCTCGAACGAGCATGCCTCTTCGCTTCACGCACCAAAACAGATTCAACGATGGATATTGCCGATATGATCGCATGGATCGACACACGCATCTGGACCATGCTTAAAAAGCAGGCCTGGCCTACATTCCATGATGACCCAACCCCCGAGCAAGCCATCGAACGGATCATCAAGCATGCTTCAACACTTGCTCGGTGGGCGTATCTCGGATTGTGCCGATCGCATTTCCGTCGTCTCGAAAACCGCGCGAACTACACCGGAGGCATGTCGCGGGCCCAACGCCTCTCGATGGCATCATCGGTTGATACTCCTCTAGAAAAACGAGAAGAGCTGGACTCAGCCATTGCATCATTGCGTAAGTCATTGAGCGCCAACGACAAGCAAAAACTCGCAGCCTCTTGGATCGATAAAGAAGATCGTTCACGAGTTGCAATGGTCCTCGGGGCGACCCGCAAAGAAGACGATCGCATGATTACCAAAGTATCAGGGAACGGGATGAACGAAAATGCTGTCCAGCAGATGCGATCCCGCGCCCGCAAGCGTGCTCAAGAAGTGCTCAACGCTGCGAGTAAGTTGCCATTGATCCTGATTGCCTTCGTGATGATCGTATCCGTCGGGTTCACCACTTCTAGCGTACAAGCCGGCGAACAATCCGGTGGTCGCCGTGGGCTAACCGGCCCGATTAGCAACAGTTTACAAATCAACAGTTCAGGATACCTCCATCGAGGTCCAATCGTACCCGGCGAACAAACCGGCGGGCGCAAACCTTAATTCGAACGGTTCCGATAAGAAAAGCGCGAAATCTTTACGATTGTATGGAATAGTTTGCCTGTGAGGATGGTGTACCCTCGCATGAACAAAGCCACACTCTTTGCCACAATCGCAATGCTGCCAATATTGGCCTATGCACCGCTCACAAATGCGGGACCGGATGATATTGAACCAACTTCAAAGACTATAAAACTCGACAAACCGCTGCAGGTTGGCGATAGAATGGCCAACTTTGAGATTGAAAACCCAGCAGGTGGCACAATCTCACTTGATGAAATGCTCGCCGACGGACCGGTTGTCCTCACCTTCTTTAGGGGATCATGGTGCCCGTATTGCCGAGGCGAACTCTCCTCGATTCAAGCCAGGCTTTCCAAGATTTCAAAGGCTGGCGCATCAGTGCTCGCAATATCTCCTGAAGCACAAGAACACACCACCGAGATGACTGACAAGAAAAACCTTGGTTTCACATTCGGAACTGACCACGACAACACGCTTGCCAAGCAACTCGCCTTGTCGTTCAAACTCGATGCAAAGACAATCAAAGCATATCGAAACTATGGCATCGATGTCCCTGAATCCAACGATACAAAGAAATGGGAACTCCCAGTTCCTGCGACTTATGTGATCGACACCGATCACACCATCCGGTTCGCATATGTAGACCCGGACTACTCGAAGCGTGCAGACTACGACGATGTCGTTGATGTGCTCAAAGAGCTTCAGGAAGACGACTAAACGCTTCCGATTTAATTTAGCCCCCTCTTCGGCGGGTGCAGTTCCAGTGTGGTCTGCACTCGCCTTCTTTTTGCACAACTCCCAGCAGTGTTACGCATTGATTATCTTGTCAAGCTGCTCACGCAACCGTTTGTCTGAAACTTGGATAGATGTCTTGAGTTCTTGCGCAAAGGTCGCCACCCGAAACTCTTCAACCATCCATCGCAATGCCCAGAAGTCCTCTGCGACTTCCGCGGTGTGCGCCCCCTGGGCCATCAGTTCTTTGAGGCACTTAGTCCACGCATACACCCGTTCAGCCATCTTGGCATCATGATCTGGGCCGATCGAGCGGAGCTTATTGAGCCGAATGTCAATCGCTCGAAGGTACCTCGCATAGCACCACATCCATCGAGTAGGCGTGGTCACCAAGGCATTGGTGTCGAGGAGCATGTCAAGCTGCGAATGGATGTCAGCAATCGCGAGGCTCCATGCCGACGGTTGCGATTCGTCGAGCCGACCCTCAGCACGCATGAGAGCATCGAATATCTGTGTCAGGTTCGAGATCACACGATTAGTCTCATCCACCCCATGATCCCATGAGCCGAGCAATCCAAGTTCGAACTCCTCCTTCGTTCGTGGTGTCTCTTGAGAATCTGCACAACAAACCAAACCGACGCGAGTCCAGACGATTGTTTCAAGCTCAGCCGACATACCACACGCTGCCGCGAACATACTCAGTTTGGTGTACCCGGGCAGATTCTTGAGCCGAAGCCGAAGTTCGCGCCGGATCGCTAAGCCGTACAACAATCCCAATCCAGATTGCGTATGCAGATCAGACTCCCACTTGGTCGCTAATACCCGCAGCGAAACTTTGTTCTCTTCAACAACCAACGATGGGAACCCGATGATCTTTGGTGATCCCTTGCGGACAAACTCGATCGTTGCAGGCAGCCGGTCGAACTCCCAACCGATCATCCCAACGCGTTCAATACTGGCGCCTGCTTCTTTGACGACAAGGTTTGCCTGCTTTGAGAACTGACCTTGGAGCTCGCCGAGATCACGAGATGCCGCGAGCGATTTGCCATGCTCGTCAATGACTTCAATTCGTGCAAACAAGAATGACTCGAGTTGATCGCTCCGAAAATCTGTAGGCTTAACCAGCACACCCGTTCTTGAAGTGAGTAGCGTCGCCATCTGGGATTTGATTGAGCCTTTATCTGCATTTATCATCGTCACCAGCTCACTGGCGAGTTGATTCGCATCGAACTGGCGTCTGAGCTGCTTTGGGAGCGATCGGACGAGTGCTTCAATCCGTTTAGGGATCAATCCCGGGATTGCCCAATCGACATGCTGGCGAGTGAGCTGATGTAATGCAGCAACCGAAACCCGAATAGTCGCCCCATCAACCTCTTCGCCGGGTTCGAAGGCATACATCAGCTTGGACTGCGCTCCGGAGACTTCAAGCACATCGGGATGGGTTTCGGGCGTCACATCTTCGGGCGCAAACTCAAGCAAATCTGCCTGGGTCATTTTGAGCAGCTCAGGATTCCCAGATTCCATCTTCTTCGCCCAACGATCGAATGCTTTGGCCGCGAATATATCCTTGGGTATCTTCTGATCGTAAAATGCAAAGAGCGTGTGATGATCTGCGATCAGATCATCTCGGCGTGCTTTGGCTTCGAGTTTTCCGAGCTGGGCGATGAGTTTTCGATTGTGCTTAAGAGCCTTCGATGACGATCGCATCTGATCATCAACCAATGCATGATGGATAAAAATCTCGCGTGCAAGCACCGGGTCGATAGTGCCGTACTGAATTATTCTGCGCGGAACAATATCGAGCCCGAAGAGTGTCACCTTCTCCGACGCAATCACTCTTCCGGATTCTTCGTCCCAATGCGGATCAGAATGCGTGACATTCACAAGATGCTTGCCTGCTTCTTCGATCCATTTGGGATCAACCGTAGCGACGGTGCGTGCGTACACCTTGCTTGTACGCACGATCTCGGCGCACATCACCCATTTGGGTTTGGCGCTGAATAATGCAGAGCCGGGTGATAGTGAGAACTCCGAGTTGCGAGCCCCTTTGAACTCGTGCTTTTCGCCTTTGGTGCCGATGTTGGCGAGCAATCCGGTCAGCAATGCACGGTGGACTGCATCCGAATCATCGTGCCCTTTGGTGATCTTGAACCCTAAATCGAGACACAGCCCTCGGAGCTGGCGATAGAGCTCACGCCATTCATCAAATCGACGAGCAGATATATACACCTTCTCGCATGCGCGAGCGAGTTTTCGTCGCGTCAACTCTTTGTGCTGATCGTGGTACCAATCCCAGAGCTTGATGTACCCGAGAAAATCTGAACCTTCAACCTGAAACTGGCGATGCGCCTCGTCGGCTGCATCTCGTTTTTCATGCGGCCGCACGCGTGGGTCTTGGGCCGACAACGCCGATGCGATAATCAGTACATCATGCAGGCATCCTTCGTCATTGGCTGCGATCACCATGCGGGCGATGCGTGGATCGACCGGGAGCCGGGCCATGGATTTGCCAAGCTTTGTGAGTTCCTCATGCTTATCGAGTGCGCCCAGTTCATGAAGAGTTTCTCGCCCATCTCGCCATTGGCGGTTTTCGGGTCGATCCAGAAACGGAAAGTTCTCAGGCTCGCCGAGCTTGAGATCGGCCATCTGCAGAATAACCGATGCAAGATTCGATCGCAAAAGCTCAGGCTGGGTGAACTCATCGCGCGAGGTGTAATCAGTTTCTTCATAGAGCCGAACGCACACGCCTGATGCGGTCCGCCCGCATCGCCCTGCCCGTTGATTCGCACTCGCCTGCGAAATAGCTTCGACCATCAACCCATGAATCTTCGTGCGTGGGTTATAGCGTTTCATCCGGGCCATCCCCGGATCAACGACCGATTTGATATTGGGAACCGTCAGTGATGTCTCGGCTACATTCGTCGAGATGATAATCCGCGGCCGACCCGATGGTTTGAACACCCGTTGCTGCTCGGCTGCGCTCAGGCGCGCATACAGCGGGATGATTTCTGTACCCTCTGGGAGATGATCTCGCTTGCGGAGTTCGTGTGCGGTCTGGCGAATCTCGCGTTCGCCGGGCATGAAGATCAATACATCATCGTGGCGTTCGTTGACCAACTGTGCAGCAGCATACGACGCAGCTTCGTCAATCCGCATCCCAGTATTGATATGCTCGGTCTCATACCGCATCTCAACAGGGTAAGTTCGCCCAGAGACTTCAATGATCGGTGCGGGTTTATCGATCGTGCCAAAGTGCTCGGCGAACCGATCGGCATCGATCGTCGCGGAGGTAATAATCAGCTTGAGATCACGACGGGTTTGCAACAACCGATGCAGATACCCGAGCAAAAAATCAATATTGAGCGAGCGCTCATGAGCCTCGTCGATGATGATGACATCGTATTGGCGCAGCTTTGGATCGCGCCGGGTTTCTGCGAGCAGGATGCCGTCTGTCATCACTTTGATGAGTGTTTTTTCGCTTGTCGAATCAGAGAACCGGATCTTAGACCCGACCTGCTCGCCGCCTTTGACATTGAGCTCGTCGGCGATGCGCGATGCGACTGCCCGTGCGGCGATTCGACGAGGCTGGGTGTGCCCGATGAGTGCGCCAACTCCCATTCCAAGTTCGAGACACATTTTGGGCAACTGCGTTGTTTTACCTGAGCCAGTTTCGCCACAAACGATCACAACTTGATTGTTCTTGATCGCCTCTTTGATTTCTTCCCGCCGAGAACTCACGGGGAGTTCTTCTGGATAGTCGATCACAGGCATCGATTTCTTGCGGAGCTCGTAGCCTTTGATGGCCTCTTCAAGATCACGCTCTATAGAAGCCGCGATCTTGGCACGGTGATCAGAACTATTGGAACGATCAAGCCCGCGCATTCGACTGATAAACAGCCCCCGCTTCGAAGGCGGGCAGGACTTCATCAACGCATCAAGATTGGATTGCACATCACTCACAGATTATCCACGCAGCGCATCAACCATTTGCTTGGCCCGGCTCGCATCAACCGCGTTTTTCCAGAATCCATCGACTTTGATCCACGAACCAACAATCAATGCGTCGGCATAGTCACTCAACATGCCCGCATTGTCTGGAGTCACACCCGAACCAACCAACACCGGCAACTTCGTCGTGCTCCGTACCGCCTTGACATCATCAAGTTCAGTTGGCTTGCCTGTGGATAATCCAGTCACAATAAAGCCGTCGGCTCCGAAGAACTCGCCAGCATGGGCAAACTCGGCGATATCAATGTCGTCAGTGATTGCATGAGAAGCATGCTTCTTTTTAATGTCACAGAAGATTTTCACATCCTCCGCGCCAATCGATTTGCGGTACCGGAGCAACGGGCCAGCTTCGGCCTTTGCGAGCAAGCCTTCATCAGCAACATGGGCAAAAACGAAGTTTTCACATCGGATGAACACTCCACCTGCCGAGTTTGCGACGGCCAACGCACGAGTATTGCCACCCGAAAGAATCTGGACCCCCACTGGGACTGAAACCGCACTCCGCACCGCGTGAACAACCATCGTCATCCCCGCGACGATTTCTGGACCGAGATCATCGCCGTGGACATAGGGGGCATCGTGCATGTTCTCGATAATGATCGCATCAAACCCGGCTTGCTCGATCTGCTTGGCTTCGAGTACCGCTTGGGCGACGAGGGCAGCGACGGGTTGGGAGGCGTAAGGCGTGCCCGGGAGTGCGCCGACATGGACCATCCCGATCAGTGCGGTGCTCGTATTGGGGATGATCTGGGCAAGGTTTGCGTGCATGGGTGTGTTCTCGTGCAATCGGGCGTTGAATCGTGTCTCAAATCGCTCTTTTCGGCGTTCTCGGGTTGTGCCATCGTCGGCATTCGCATAGATTATGTGTCTGATCTTAGAGCCGCCGGCCCGCCCAAACATGGGCTTATAAAGGATTCCGATACCTATGGCCCAAAAACAACACCTCACCGCCCCCGACCCCAAACAAACCAAGTTCCCCCGGGGCGTGCCTTTTATTATTGGGAATGAGCTCGCGGAGCGATTTAGCTTCTATGGCATGGAAGGTATTTTGGT
>JAESSR010000096.1 GCA_016764015.1 Phycisphaerales bacterium | reverse complement strand
GACGGTGCTCATGCTCTATTCTCCGTTGGTATTGAACTGCCACACTTGTTTTGGAGAGCATAGAAGAGGCGGCGGTGTTCGTCAAGTGTTTGGTAGGCGGATTGTATAAAAAACCCACGACTTTGTGGGTCGTGGGTTGGGAGTTTTGGTTTGTTTGAACTCGATTAGTTCTTTGGGCCGCCGGAGCGGATGTCTTCGGAGAGGTCGTATTTGGCGTCGTTGGTGCGGAAGAGTTTGGCGAGTTTGTCGGCTTGCTCGTCGTATGCGGCTTTGTCTGTCCATGTGTTGCGTGGGTCGAGGACATCGTTGGGTACTCCCTCGACTGCGGTTGGCATGTGGAGCCCGAAGACTGGGTGTTCGGTGGTTTCGATGCTATCGAGTGAGCCGTTGAGGATGGCGGTCACCATTGCTCTTGTGTAGGGGAGTGAGAATCGTTTGCCCTCGCCGCCGGCTGGGCCGCCGGACCATCCTGTGTTGAGGAGCCAGACATGGGCGCCGTGTTGTTTCATGCGATCTGCGAGCATGTTCGCGTATTCGGAAGGTCGGCGGGGCATGAATGGGCCGCCGAAGCATGGTGAGAAGTTGGGTGTTGGCTCGTTGACGCCTTCTTCGGTGCCTGCGAGTTTGGAGGTGTACCCGTTGATGAAGTAGTACATCGCTTGCTCAGGTGTGAGCTTAGCGATTGGGGGCATGACGCCGAAGGCATCAGCGGTGAGGAAGATGACATTCTTTGCGTGTCCGCCAACCGATGGGATTTGTGCGCCGGGGATGAAATCTACTGGGTAGGTGACTCTGGTGTTCTGGGTGATGGAGACATTGTCGTAGTCGGGGATCCGGGTGTTGTCATCGAGTACGGTGTTTTCGAGGACAGATCCGAAGCGGATGGCGTCCCAGATTTGAGGCTCTTTTTCGTGGGTGAGTCCGATGACTTTGGCGTAGCAGCCGCCTTCGAAATTAAAGATGCCATCTGAGCCCCAGCCGTGCTCGTCGTCGCCGATGAGTGCTCGGTTTTCGTCGGCTGAGAGTGTTGTTTTGCCGGTGCCTCTGAGCCCGAAGAAGAGCGCGACATTTGATGGGTCGTCTTTGGCGATGTTTGCGGAGCAGTGCATCGGGAAGACGCCGACATTTGGCATGTCGTAGTTCATGGCGTAGAAGAGCCCTTTTTTCATTTCGCCGGCGTATTCGGTGCCGAGGATAATGACGATGCGTTGTTCGAGGGATTGTGCAATGAAAGTTTCGGAGGTGACGCCGAGTGCTGCTTGTTCATCGGCGGTGAGTTTGTGAGTGCCCGCGTTGATGACGGTCCAGTCATGTGTCCATGAACCATCGCCCGCGTCGGAAGCTGAGCCTGGTTTGATAAAGAGTGTTTGGGCGAAGAGTGAGTGCCACGCCATGGTGGTGATGACTTTGACACCCAGGCGACACTTGAGGTCTGCGCCGGTGAAGCCTTCGAAGACGAAAACTTCGTCTTGGGCGTTGATGTATTTGGTAGCGATGTCCATCGCGCTGTCGAACTTGTCTTGGGTCATCGGCTGGTTGACTTTGCCCCAGTCGATGTGGTCATGGACAGCGGGGGAGTCAACGAGGTACTTGTCTTTAGGAGAACGGCCAGTGCGGTCGCCGGTGTTGACACATACGCAGCCGTTGGCAGCGAGTTGTCCTTCTTTGCGGAGGATGACGCGTTCCATCAGTTCAGCCGAGGAGATGTTGGTGTGTGTGCGTTCTGGTGAAAGATTGAGTTGGTCGGTGACGGCACTCATTATCAGGCTCCTCTGTCCTTTGCCCCCGAATGGTTGTTGTTTCCAAGATCGGGGATTGGTTGATATCAGGCGTGTATTGGGAACTTATCGACCTGGTTTGGCCTCTGGTTTATCCGCCCTTGTGTCAGGTTGGAATTGTAGCCCTGATGGGTGTAAATGTTGTGAATTCTGCACTGGTTGATGCAGACTTTGGGGGGGTGATGGTGCTATATTTCTTGGCGAGACGAGCGAAAGTGTTTGTCTTGGTGATGGTGGCCGTAGTTCAGTTGGTAGAGCACCTGGTTGTGATCCAGGATGTCGCGGGTTCAAGTCCCGTCGGTCACCCTTTGAGTTTTGAATGAACGCCCTTTTTGAGGGCGTTTTTTCGTGGATGGTGATATTCGATAGTGTTTGAGCGATCGAGCCGGCTGGGCTAAGCGGCTTTCGTCACGGTTTCTGGTGATGAACATTCTTTGATTAATCGGGCGCAGGTTTCGATGAGTAGCTCTTTGTTGATCGGTTTGGTGAGGTATTCGTTGCAGCCTGAGTCAAGGCAGTGCTCGCGGTCGCCTTCGAGTGCGTGTGCGGTGACGGCGATGACGGGGATGTTGTTGCCGCTTTCACGGAGTTTGACGGTTGCGAGGTAGCCGTCCATCACGGGCATTTGCATGTCCATCAAGATGAGATCGAATGGCTCATTTGATTGCATTGCACTATCGACCGAGTCAAGTGCTTGTTTTCCGTCCATTGCGAACTCGATTTCTGCGCCGGTCTTTTTGAGGATGTGCTTGAGGAGCATGCGGTTGTCTTTGGCATCGTCGACGACGAGGAGCTTGCAGCCTTTGAGTGGTTTGGGTGTGGTGGCTGCATGTGCTGGATTGGTAACATTTGGATTGATCTTCATGGCTTGGAGATCACCGGGATTGATGGTGATTGTAAATATTGATCCACGACCCGGAGTCGATGCCACGACGACATTGCCACCGAGCGCTTTGGCGATATCTCTTGAGATGGAGAGCCCGAGCCCGGCGCCGCCGTACTCTCGGGTGAGTGCGTCTTCTGACTGATTGAATGGATTGAAGATTGAATGGATGTGATCTTCTGTGATTCCGATTCCGGTGTCTGCGATCGAGATTTCGAGGAGTTGATTGTTGTTGTGTTCGATGACCTTTGCGTTGATGTTGATGCAGCCTTTTTCGGTGAACTTGACCGAGTTTTCTGTGATTTTCATCATGATCTGTTCGAAGCGTTTGTGATCGGTCTCGATGAACTGCGGGCAGTCTTTGTCGATTGCCAGATTGACATCAATGCCCTTGAGTACGGCTAAAGACTTTGTCTCAGCGGTGATCTTTGTGAGTGATTGATAGAGATCGCACCGGCCTTTGTTGACATGGAGTTGTCCTGCTTCGATGGCGGACATGTCGAGCATGGTTTCGATTAAGGTTGTGAGCTGTGTGCTCGAATCGAAGATTGAAGTCACCAAGCGTGATCGCTCGGTATCTGAGAGCTCATCCTCGTTGAGCAGGTCGGCAAAGCCCATGATCGCGTTCATCGGGGTACGGAACTCGTGCCCGATGTTGGTAAGCAAACGCCAGCGGACAGCATCGGCTCGCTGGGCGTGCTGGATTGAGACACCGAGTTCTGCGACTTGTTTGCGGATGATGAGGAATGTTGGTTCGATGACAAAGAGGAGGATTGCGGTCAGTACGGCGACGAGGATCACCATCCCAATTTTGGCGCTGCGGATACTTGATTTGATTGTGCGCTGGTATTCTTGCTCATAGAGCCCAACAAGCTCATCCATTTTGGGAGCAAAGAGTGCATGGGCTTGAGTGATTTCAGTCTTAGCAGATTTTACGCGTTGAAATGTTTGTTGATCGATGTACGGCGCTCTGCGGATCATGCTTGCGGTGAGTGTCTGGAGTTCTCTCGACGAGCTGAGCATGATTTCGAGCGGACGATTGAGTGCAGCGAATGCGTCGGCTTGGTCTTTGGCGTAATCGGAATCGAGACTAAGTTTGGTTGACTCCTTGAGCAGCGATTGTTGTGTTACAAAGAGTTCTGTGGTTGAGCTTCGGAGCTCATCGAATGCAGGTTCGAGGGTGTCCCAGTCTTTGGTGATGATCGCAGTGTGGATCATGTGCGCGTCGGTGAGGATGCGTTGGGAAAGCACTCGTTGATTGCCAGCCATGTTGATTTGGGTTGCCGAAGTTGAGTCGAGTGTAGAAGTAATCCGCAGCAGCATCAGGGAGGTGAGTATCGCGATGAAACACGCAAAGACAATCGCAAGGATACGGAAGCGTTTGATGAATTGTTGGACATTTGATTTTGAGTTGATGTCCATTTGATGATTCCGGCAAGCGTGGTTAAAAAAGGAGTAGATTTGAGTATGTATCGGTCTTTCTTCGGTGGGCATGAAGTGTAAGTTGGTACCACTTATATGTTTCATGACTTGCTATGTCGTGGCTGACGGTTCTTTCCGGGTGGCCCGACGGAGGATTCTTATGCTCCTTCGGGATCGGAGCTATTGATTATCTACCCGAAGGAGTCGAAGACGGCTCCGACGGGGCACCCGGCAGTGAGGCGGAGGGGGTATTTCTTTGTTTCACCCTTTGGATTGCAGAAATACACCACCGAAGACTCCCTCCGTCTGCTTCGCAGCCACCTCCCCCGGAGGCCCGGGGGAGGCGAGTGTTCGGAAAAACACGAGCCGTCAGGCACGGGCTAGGCGGCTTCGTTTGCGGTTCTGCAGAGCATATTGATGCTTGAGAGCTCATCTGCGAATTTTTCGATCTCGCCGGTGTCTGCGATTTCATCGCACACGGTGAGTGTGAGGTTGTGGAGTGATTTCATGCCCAGGAGCAATGCGATATTGCGAATCTTGGTGCAGGTGATGTAGATTTCGACGGCGTTCTCGGACTTGACCTGTCGATCGAGATCCCGCCCGTTGGTTTCGAGTTCTTCGAGAAGCTTTGAGACCGAATCAAGGTCGACGCTGTTGCGGATGGTTTCGAGGGTTTGCTCTGTCCATTTATTCATGAGGAACTCACCGATGGCGCACAGCAGTGAGTTTTCGGTAATCGGAACGGGCAGGAACATGTCGGCGGCGGAGAGCTTGATTTGCTGTTTTACGGAGTCTGAGTCATCGGATTTACCAGAGAGGATGATCGGTTTTTTGAATCCGGAATCTCGTAAGCATCGGATGAACTCTGGGCCGGACATATCACCGGCGTCGAGGGATACGAATATGAGATCGTATTCGTCGAATTGCTCTTTGAGCGCGTCTTCGGCGCCATCCTTGAAACCAAAGTTAAGGCTTGTCGTGAGGAGATACTCTCGAATGAATGGCGTGATCGATGGATCAGTACCTACAAAGAGAATCTTTCCACTGAGTTTGGTCGGATCGACTGTTTCGAGTGAGTTGATCCCGTCAAGAATATCTGGGTTGACATATTCTTGTATCACGATTTCTTGATCGAACTTGATCCCGATTTCGTGAACTACGCCGCCGCGGTGCTCGCACCTGCAGACCTTCCCTGTCATTTTGACTTGTTCTCCGGATGCTTTGTTGAGTGTGGCGTTGACCTGTGTGTCTGGATAGATAAAGCTTGAGTGCAAGACAGACATGCCGCCACGCGAGAGGTTTCGGGTCGCGACGGCGATTTTTCTTCTGTGGGAATGTTTGGTTGAATCGAGTGTAAGTTCAAAGTATGGATCAAAGTATTCAAGGCGAGTGAACTGTCTCTTTGCTGGTTGGTCGGGTGCGTTCTCGCTGATTGACTCGAGTTTGGCGAGCAGTTGGGTGTATACCATCTTGCTCATGCCGAGCGAGTTGCGTTGATTCGGTTGTATTTTTGAGTTGTTTGTTTTCATGTTGTGCATCCCTCGTGCTGCAGTTTAATGATGATCCAATGGTGAAATGAGCAGCCGCGCTATGCGGCCGCGGGGGTGGCTTTGATCCGTCTGCACGCGATGATGACTGAGCGAAGTTCATGGGCTGCTGCTTTGAGCCCGTTGTCGGTCATGATCTTGTCCGCAGCAATCGCCAGAGTTGAAACATCTGGAAATCCAAGCGGCGATGCTGTGCCTGAGAGTGTTCTGCATATCTCTAGGCATGATTTCATATCATCTTCACGCATCGCTTTTTCGAGATTAAGTGTCATTCTTGGTACATCGGAGAGGAACTTTCCGACGAGCGTGAGTGCTGGGTTATCTGCTGAGAGAGTCGAATAGAGCGGGCCGCCATCGCCGTCGGCGTGGAGGAACTCCCCGAGTGCTTGGAGCAAACGGTGCTTTGTGAGTGGCTTTGAGAGCATTCCGGCTGCCTGGGCATCGCGGATTGCATCGAGCGCGGATTCAGATTTATCTGAGGTCATAACAATGACGGGTGATTCGCAGTTTGCCTCTCTGAGTGCATTGATGAGTTCTGGGCCTGTTTCGTCTTTGAGGTGATAGTCTGCGAGGACGATATCGCAACCCTTTGCGGCTCGCGAGACTGCGGATTCGATCGAATCCGCGACATTGAGAACTAGGTTTGTGTCTTCGAGGAATAGCATAATCAGATCCCGATCAAGGTCTGTCGGGGTGACGATCAAGATCGAGCCGTGCAATCGATCAGCTTCGACTCGTTCGAGTGAGTACGCCTCGTTGAGTGGGTCGAGCCCGAGGAGTTCCTTGGTGGAGATTTGTTCATTGAAGGCGATGCCGACTTCGTGTATCCGTCCTTGGAGATGGTTGCATCGAACGATTTTTCCGGGGATGATTTGAGAGTTGCCACCCGGGAGTTTGAGCGTCACCTCGCAGGGGCTTTTGAGGTGTACGAATGAGGTGTGCAAAATGGACATGCCGCCACGGGAGATGTTGCGAGTTGCAACGGGGATGGTGACTTTGCCGCCGTTGCCGTGCTCGATTGTGAGTTCGACAGCCCCTACCCGGAATGACCACCGGACAAACTCGCGATCAGGGTTGGATACATTGGATTGCTCAGAATCAAACTTTTCGAGTAGCTTTCGCAGTTCGTGCTGACCAAGATGCAGCGTGTTCATTTGATTGTTTGGGTTGTTGTTGCTTTTCATTGTTCACCTTGAGGGGAGGGGATACATAAAATACAGGATCATTTGTGTATCGACGCTCTGAGCAATGATCTTGTGGTGATTCAGTGATCTTCCCGGCGGACCTGGGCTTGGACGGGCGAAGAGTGCGGGGGATGATGAGCGTGCGGGTTGTGCCCGTCCGAGAAGTTTTATGTGGCTATAGAAAACCAGCCCCCGATGTAGGGACTGGTTGATATACGGGCGTGGAATGAGTTTGCTCGAAGGCTTTAGACTGAGTGCTTAGACCGAATACTTAGATATCAAGGTTTTTGACTTCGAGGGCGTGGTCTTCGATGTATTTTCTTCTGGGCTCGACATGCTCGCCCATCAAGAGCGAGAACAGGTTGTCGGCCTCGCCAGCTTGATCCCACTGCACGCGGAACATCGAACGGACCTCGTGATCCATCGTGGTTTCCCAGAGTTGGATGGCGTCCATCTCGCCCAGCCCCTTGAATCGTTTGACTTCCATGCCCCGGCGTCCGATTTCGTGGAGTGCGGAGAGGATGGCGGGGATGTTCTCGGCTTCGACGATCTTGGCGCTCGATACTGAGACCGTTTCGTTGTCTTCGGAGGGTGTTTCGAGCTTGGTGACCTTGCCGGTTTTGGTCGTACTCCATGCGAATCTCGCGGGCAGTTTGTCGCCGGTGACGGATTCTTCTTGGACAAGGGAGTAGTCGTTGATGTCGATGCCGAGCTCGGAGAGTTCGGTAAAGATAACTGCGAGTTCTTTATTCTCGTGGAGCTCG
>JAESSR010000009.1 GCA_016764015.1 Phycisphaerales bacterium | reverse complement strand
GTGCTCACCGCGGATCAACTCATCGAGCCTGACGATGTCTTCAACGCTGCGATGGATCTGGGATACAAACTCGTCGAAGAAGACGCATCGCGCCTTGTCACCTTCGGCATCAAGCCCGACCACCCCGCCACCGGGTACGGGTACATCGAGCACGGGCTCCCCGTCAAGGACAGAGACAACAACCCAATCGACGATGCCTTCAATGTCGCCCGGTTCATCGAAAAGCCCCCGCTCGAAAAAGCCGAAGCCTACTTTGAATCTGGTCGATACGACTGGAACGCGGGCATGTTCGTCTTCAACGCCAAGACCTTCCTCAAACTCTACGAGCGGTTCATGCCTGAGAACGCGAAGTTGATCCAACAACTCGCCGACGCATGGGGCACCGATCAACAGCAATCGGTACTCGACGAAATCTATCCCAAGCTCGAAAAAACCTCCGTAGACTACGGCATCATGGAACCGGCTGCGGGCGAATCGGATGTTTCGATTGTCGGCGTCAAAATGGAAATCACCTGGCTCGACGTTGGCTCATGGCCGGCCTATAGCGAAACGCTCGAAGCCGATGCCAATGGGAACAAAGCTGCGGGCGTGAATATCGCGACCTTCGAATCCAACAATAATATCGTCATCGGCGAAACGGATTCAGACCACACCATCGCACTGGTTGGCTGCGATGATTTGATCGTGATCCGTACTGATCGAGCAACGCTGGTGATCCCGAAGAATCGCGCACAGGACATCAAGAAACTGCATGACGAGCTGCCTGGCGGGCTCAAATAAATCTATTTGGGTTCGATCAGATCCCACTTGTTGCCATAGAGGTCTTCGAAGACGACGACCTTGCCATACTCTTCGTTTCTGGGTTCGCCGACGAACTTGACACTGTGGGATTGGAGATGGGCGTAGTACGCATCAAAGTCATCGGTATGGATGAACAGTAATACTCGGCCTCCGGTTTGATTGCCGACGCATGCCTCTTGTTCAGGTGTGACGGCTTTGGCAAGCAGCATCGAGCACCCGCCACTACCTGATGGTGCAACCCGCACCCAACGCTTGGTTTCGCTGCGTTTGGTGTCTTCGAGGAGTTCGAAGCCCAGAGCCTTGGTGTAAAACTCGATGGCTTTGTCGTAGTCGCTGATGAGGATCATGATCTGGACGATTTGTTGATTCATGGCGAATCATATATCCCCGCCCGCTCCCCTACCATTGCCTATGCGTATCTTCGCGGTAGATCTTGGTGACCAACGGACCGGCCTGGCTCTAGGCGATCGGATCACCAACATCGCTTCGCCAGCAGGGTTGATCGAAATCCCGATCGAACGCAACGACGGGCAGGCACTTCTTGATGAGATTCTTCGTCAGCTCCATGCCAATACCGGCGGTACTGATACAGAAATGCTCCTTGGAATCCCGCTCAACATGGACAACACCGAAGGCCCGCGCGCCAAGCTGGCTCGGGTCTTCGCCCAACGGCTGGCCAACGCGTCCAAGATGCCGATCATCCTCGTCGACGAACGCCGAACCTCGATCGCAGCCAATGCCCGCATGGCCCAGACCGGATTGACGCACAAGCAGAAAAAAAAACGCCGAGACGCGATCGCGGCGGCCACCATCGCCCAGTCATACCTCGACGATCCAGATACCGCGATTGACACGATTTTGCCGATGACTCAATAAGCCCTACTCCGGTGGGATGGGCTTCCAGCCCGTCGTCTTAGGAGTTTGGAAAAGCCAGAAGAGACGGGCTAGAAGCCCATCCCGCCAAGAAAAGATTCTTGCAACAACATCGCTTGTATTGCGTTATACAGAGAGACACCATGACCACACTCCTCGCTGCCATCCTGACTTCGATCCTCGTACTCAGTGCTGCCCCACCGATCGAACATGGTGCACCATCGGCTCAAGATTCTGATGCGCCCTTCGCCAATGCCACCGAACTCCTCAATGCCCTCTCGACGCACGACAAATCAACCGACTCGCTTATAGGCAAAATCCGATTCACGACCATCAAAGCACTCGAAAACGATCGCAAGCAGCGCCTTGGCGATCTGGCAATCCAACGACAAGCCGATGGCAATCGGCATTACGCGGTGTCATTCAAAAAACTCATAATTGACGAGCGCCAAGAAACCATCGCAGAGCATTTCATCTTCGACGGGCACTGGCTCGTCGAATGCTTGCCCGAAGAAAAGCAGTTTATCAAACGCGAACTTGTGCCCGCGGGCGAAACCCTCGACCCAATGGAACTCATGCGTGATGCCCCGTTCTGGGTCTCGGTCGGGCACGACCAAGAACGCCTGCTCGCTTCGTATGATGCCGAACTGTTGCCTTCAACCCAAGGGCTACTCAAGAACGAAGATTTCCCCGAACTTGAATACCTCGCAGAGATGGATCACATCGAAGGCGCTGTCCAGCTCAAGCTCACGCCCAAGCCCGGCTCAGGGTTTGAAGACGACTGGGAATGGGTACGCATCTGGATCAACCCAGAAACACTCAACCCGGCGCTCTACATCAAAGCTGAATGGACGGGCGATCTCCAAATCGTCGAACTCTTCGCCGTCAAATCCAACACCGACATCCCATCATCAATATTCGACACCACCTCCCCCGATCCACGCGACGGCTGGAATGTCCAGCTCTCGAACTGGAGAGGGAAAGAATGAATCTCGCATCCCTGGGCTCACTTCTTTGTCTGTCATCAATCGCATTCTCAACATCCTTGGCATCAGCACAACCATCCGTCAAGGTTGAGCACGAACACCAGATCGCCGAGCGTGTTGGCGCCCCCGATGAACTCGGGCAGATCACCCAAGCCCTCAAGGACCAGCTCAAAGCCGAGTTCTTAACAGATGAAGAACGAGCCGAGCTGCGTGTCGAGCATGGACTATGGACCGAGACTGATCTTGATAACCCGATCTATGCAGCACGCGCTGCGTTGGCCGTCGGCGTGTACGACCATCCATCACTCTCGCACCCCGAGGCCGACCGGTTCGATCGCGCACTCGCAGTACTCAAAGTTGGGCAGCCTCAGCTTGCGCTCGATCTCATCGACCTACCAATCGGCCGACTCACCATCCCCGAACTCTTCGTCCATGCCCAAGCCCTTGAGATGCTCGGGCACCCAAATGCCGCCATCGCGACACTCGAAGACATCGAAACCAAGATGAGCGAATCGACCATCACCGACGCCGACGAGCTCGCCTACGCGGTCGAAGGCTTGATGCAACTCACCCGATTGCGCGGCCCGGCTGACAATAATACATTCGACGCCAAAGCCGAATACCAAAACCTCGCCAAGCTCCTCGCCAACGGGCGCGACAACATCGATCGACTCAACTGGCGTATCCGTCTCGTCGAAGCCAAACTCCTCTACGCCCACAATAACTACAAAGATGCCCGCACCGCAGCCGTCGAAACACTCCGCCTTCACCCACGCAACGCCCAAGCGGCATCGTTGATCGCCAACATGGCCATCGACTCCTTTGACTTTGACACAGCCGAAGAAATCGCCACCAAGCTCGACACCATCGCTGCGGGCACCATGAAGAGCGATGCAGAAAAACTCCCGCCAACGCTTCTCACCGCAATCATCCACGCCCGCATTGCCCTGCGTCAGAAGAACCCCGAAGGAGCTGAGTACGCCCTTGACCCAATGCTCGCTGCAATGCCAAACCAGCGTGAGCTCCTCGAACTCAACGCAGCCGCGGCCGCTGCGGGGTTTCGGATGCGTTCAGTCCAGCACCTGCTCCAGCAATACGATGAGCTCTCCCCCAACTCGCCCCATGCGTTGATGCGCGTCGCCAACACGCTCGCCGAATACCGCCAATACACATACGGCGCTGAAATGCTCCGCCGAACCATCCAACGCGCCCCGCACTGGGCACAGCCTCGCCTTGATCTTGGGCTCTTGCTCGTCCAAGCCGGCGAAGACGAACACGCCAAAGCCGAACTCGAAGCCGCCCTCAAGCTCGACCCGTTCGATCTTCGCGCACAAAACTCGCTCACCCTCGTCACCGAACTCGCATCCTACAGCATCATCGAAACCGACCACTTCATCATCCGCTACAAGCCCGGCTCAACCGATCAAATCCTCGCACAAGAAATGCCCGATGTCCTCGAACGCATCCACACGCGTGTGTGCTCGAACCTCCCCGGAGGCGTGGACCACGAACCAAAGACCAAAACCATCATTGAACTCATGCCCAATCATGAATGGTTCGCCGTCCGCATCGGAGGCATGCCCTCGATCCACACCATGGCCGCATCTACTGGACCGGTCATCGCGATCGAAGCACCACGCGAAGGCAAAAAATCATCCGTCGGGCATTACGACTGGGCCCGCGTGCTCCAGCACGAATACACCCACACCGTCAACCTCTCGCGCACACGCAACCGTGTC
>JAESSR010000095.1 GCA_016764015.1 Phycisphaerales bacterium | reverse complement strand
CTCATCTTACCAGATTCATCATCGGCGATCACGCATTGTTTGCGTGATAACTGGTGGTGGACTTGAGAAATTGTGTTATTGGCTGTCCAATTTTGCGCGTTGGTCGAGTGGGTGATTGGTTGAAGTATTTGGGTGCCCTGCTTACGCGCAGCTTAAGCAGGTTCTTTGCCGGCCTTAAACCCGATGAAGACATCCGGCGTAAGCAGGGCACCCAGCAGGGCCATTGATTAGTCAGAGGTTTGAGTGTAAGATGTGATATGATTATTAAGATCAAATCAGTTGCTCACAAACTTGGTGTGTTTCCTTTAGCAAGATCCGTCTATCGCCGACTTAATTCAAGGCACCGCGGTGAGCGAGAAGTAAATCGTAACTTCTATCGCCAGATCATTAATAAAGGTGATCTATGTTTTGATATTGGAGCCAATGTCGGCCAGTCAATCGAAGTTTTTAATGATCTGGGAGCTAGGATTGTCGCGGTTGAACCTAACCCGAATTGCCTCTCGGTATTGCGTTTTCAGTTTGGCCGGAACCCAAATATTACTCTGTTGCACAAAGGGATGGGCTCGCGTCCGGGCACAGCTGAACTGCATTTCTTGGATACTGATTCAACAGCAAGCATGCGAGCCGATTGGCCATATCCGACAGATCAAACGGTTGAGGTTGAGATTGACACGCTCGACAACTTGATTGCACAGTTTGGTCGCCCTCGTTTTATAAAAATCGATGTTGAGGGTTTTGAACTTGAAGTGTTCAAGGGTCTCAGCGAACCAATACCTTTGATTTATTTTGAAATGCACGGTCACGAAATCGAAAGGGCCAAACAGATTCTTGAACACTTAGATGGACTAGGGGAAATCATCGGTGTAAATGCTACTGATGCACACAATTCTGTCTGGCTAATTGATGAATGGGTTGCCCCAGATCAGTTGATCGAACGACTTGGAAATCCTTTACCAAAAGTTGCAAATATTGTTGTCAAAATGAATACTTAAACTAGATGGGCCGGGTGCCCTGCTTACGCGCAGCGGGTGCCCGCAAGGAGAACTTATTCGTCATTTGATCTTACTCTCTTTCTGGGTGCCATGTTGGAGGCGTCTTCGGCTCCTGCGTGTCTTTGGTATTTTTGTGTTGAGGTTCAAGATCGTGGAGGAGTCGGGGCCGACACCTCCACGGCACCCGAAAGAGCATAAAAAAGTCCGGAGGGTGTCCGGGCTTGTGGTGTTGGAATGACTTGTTCAATCAATCAATCATCATGATCGTGACCGGCGAAGGCGGCGATGACTTCTTGTTGAACCTGTGGCGGGGTGTTCTCGTCGTGGGAGTATTCCATGGTGTAGGAGCCGGAGCCGGCGGTGATGGATTTTAACTCTGTGGAGAAGTTTTGGAGTTCACTCAGTGGGGCTTGGGCGACGATGGTGCATTGGTCGCCGGGGAGCATGAGTGTGTCCTGGATTTGGCCTCGCTTGGTGGAGAGATCGCCGGCGATGTCGCCCATTTTGTCGGATGGGACCGTGATCTCAAGGTGCACGATCGGCTCGAGGAGCAAGGGCTTGGCGTTGATCACGGCTTCGATGAAGGCGCGTTTTCCTGCGGTGATGAAGGCGATTTCTTTGGAGTCCACCGCGTGGAACTTGCCGTCGAAGACTTCGACCTTGATGCCCGACATTGGATAGCCTGCGACTGCGCCGTGTTCGAGTGCGCTGCGGATACCTTTTTCGATCGCGGGCATGAACTGTCGGGGGATTGACCCGCCGACGGTTGCGTTGACGAACTCGAAGCCGGTTTCATGATCGGCGGGGAGTGGTTCTACGCGGAGATGGACTTCGCCGAACTGACCTGCGCCGCCAGATTGTTTCTTGTGACGATGTGAGCCTTCGCCTTTGCCTGCGATGGTTTCCTTATACGCGATTCGTGGCGGCTCGGTGATGAGCTCGATGCCCATTTGCTCTTTGAATTTTTCGACGACCACGCGGAGGTGGAGTTCGCCCAGCCCACGCATGACCGTTTGTTTGGTCGCGGCGATGCGTTCGATGACGAGCGATGGGTCCTCGGCGAGGAGCTTATGGATTGCGGTCGAGAACTTGGTTTCGTCGGCGTGGTTTTTGAGTTCGATTGATAAGCCGTACATTGGTTTGGGCAGTGGTAATGGTTTGAGGTGGACGGAATCCAAGTCGTGTCCTTCATGGAGGACGGCGTCGAAGTGGACATCGTCGAGCTTGCCGATCGCGCCGATGTCGCCGGGGCCGAGCTCGTCGACTTCGTGCGATTCTTTGCCTTGGCGTTTGAGCAGGTGTCCGATTTTGACGGGTTTTTTCGCGTCGCCGATGATGATTTCGGACTTGGATCGCAGCGTTCCTTGATGGACGCGGAAGACGCCGAGCTTGCCTACGAATGAGTCGGTGGCGACCTTGAAGACATGGGCGAGGACCGGTTTGGAGGCGTCGGGTTCGGCGTGGAACTCGTGCTCTTCGCCGCCCTCTTCGTCGCGTTTCATGAACGGACGCGGGTTGCCTTCGAGTGGTGAGGGCAGGGTCGATGCAAAGATATGCAGCAGTTGGTCGATGCCTGCGCCGGTTTTGGCGCTACAGAAGCAGATGGGGACGAGGTGTGCTTCGCGGAGTGCTTTTTCGAACACATCGTGGAGCTGTTGTTTGGTGATGTTGTGCTCGTCGCCGTCGTCGAGGTAGGTGTCCATCAGGTCGTCTTGCAACTCGACGATTTGTTCGATGATGGTTTGATGGGCGTCGTCGGTGGATGAGAAGAGTGTGTCGCCGGTGGTTGTTGCGTCATCTCCGTCGGCGAAGACCGAGATCACGCTTGTGCGATCGGGTGTTGGGAGGTTGATGGGGAGGCATTCTGCGCCGAACTCTTTTTTGATTGATTCAACGAGTGCTTCGAGATCGCATTGGTCGTCATCGATTTTGTTGATGATGATCATGCGTGGGAGGTTGCGTTCTTTGGCGATGCGCATCATGCGTCGGGTCATCGGGGCGATGCCGTCGTGTG
>JAESSR010000094.1 GCA_016764015.1 Phycisphaerales bacterium | reverse complement strand
TTTTGCGAGAAGTGGAAGCGAATGTGCGAGGAGGCGAGTGATGAATGCATTGATTACAACAGTCTTAGACCTCGACGAGGCCCTTGGCGGCAATGCGGACTTACTGCTTGCTGGCGGGCTTGGCCTGTATCTCAGACAAGAGGACTTGCGGCAGAAAGGTACGAAGACACTGTTACCACTCACCAAACTTCCACCGGCAAGGACTACCCAAGACATTGATCTATTTGTTCGTGCAGAAGTCATTGCAAACCGTGCGCTGGTCATTGAATATCGTGCAGCTCTGGACGAACTTGGGTTTGTTGTTGTCCCAGGAGCCGAGTTTCTGAAATTCAGCAGATCGTTAGATGGTATCAATGTCATAATTGATCTCATGGCTGGGCCGCTTGGCGAGCATGAATCGAATGCTGTTGTTCGAGATAGCCGCGTTCGTCCACGCGGTCTAAGCGGAAAACATGGGTTTCATGCCCGGACAAACCAAGATGCACTCGGCGTTGAGCACGAACCTTTTCGACTCACTGTTACATCCGAGCCAGATTCTAAAAACAACACTGCCCGTTCATGCGAAGTGCTTATTCCTCGCCCGTTCCCTTACGCACTCATGAAACTCTGCGCACTCCGCGACAGGCTCCATGATGAAGACCATGACCAAGGTCGCCATCACGCGATGGATCTCTATCGAATTGCGGGGCTTTTGACAGAAGAGGATGAAGAAATATGCATGGCTATCGCTCAGGAATATAAATCCGATCCGAAGATCGTCGAATGCAGAGGAATCATTGAAGAACTCTTCGTGCCGAGCGATGGGCTTGGGCGAATTCGATTACTTGAGTATCAGCGTGCAAACCCGAGAACGACCCCCGAAGTTGATCCCGATTGGCTCGTTGATGAGCTAAAAAGGCTCCTTCAAACCGATTGATCGACCCTACATGAGAACGGGAAGTGTGTCCATTATCTGAGTTACAGTTGCGCAACTCGATAACTCACTATTTTCTGACAAGTTTTTTTCGGCCTGCATGTCATTGTGCAGGCCGTTTTCAATTGGTGAAGACTGCCTGAAGCCTACCAAACGAGTTACCACCCAAAATCATCGTCGATAGTCCATGCTCAACAACCGGCTGAGGTCAGCCAGGAGAGTATGGATGCAGCAGCAAACACAACAACAGACGCACGATGAGCAATGTGAACATGAACACCTAACGCTTGCACAAGCCGCCAAGATTGCGCCGGGTCGGCCTTCGGCCAACTGCGTTTGGCGGTGGTGCCGTGAGGGGGTGAAGTCGGCTTCGGGCGATCGCATTCGACTCAAGCACACACGGTTCGGGAGTCGGATCTTCACGACTCGGCAGTGGCTCAATGATTTTGGGCAGGCGCTGGCCGAGGCTGATGCGGCTCATTTCGACCTCGCCAAAGAACAAGCAGTTCAGCAGCAGGCGACTCGGCTGGGATCAAAGCAGCGTGCACGAAAGGTGAAGGAGAATACGAAACAGCAATCCGGGATGCAGCGTCGGCACGAGCAAGCGATGCAAGACCTTGAGGAGGCCGGGCTGTGAACACATCCGACTCTACTCCCCCACTTGTTCGCCTTGGCCAAGGCGATTACACACGCGACTTTCATCCCGATGATCTTGATCAATCGAACAGCAAGCACGACGGGCAACTCGATCTTCGATTCCTCACTCGTGAACCTGCCGAGTTCTACCACGCCAAAGCGAAGGACAATCTTTCGTCGCACTGGTTGGCGGAGTTTCGGCGGTGCCCGTTGCTTTACCGGCGCAAGCGGCTGGGGCTGATTCCTCGGCGTGAGAGTGCCGCGTTCCTCGTCGGGCAGGCGGCTCATGTGTTGATCCTCGAAGGACGCGAGCGGTACGAGGCGGAGTTCGCCGTGGGCGGGCCGATCAATCCCAAGACGGAGAAACCGTATGGGCCGACGACGAAGGCGTTTACCGAGTGGGCTCAGCGGATCGGCAAGCCAGTGATCAGCGACGATCAAGCGGCGGTGATTGAGCAGATGGCCGCGTCGGTCAAGGCGCACATCTTCGCTCGTGAGTTGCTGGCGACGGGTCAAGCCGAGGGCGTGGTTCGGCGGGAGTATGGCGGGCATCAGTGCCAGATTCGGCTCGACTGGCTTAACCCGATCGAAGGACGCGGGCTTGTTGATCTCAAGACCACCGACAATCTCGATTCCTTCGAGCACAGCATCGACACCTACGGGTATATCCATCAACTCGCGTTCTATCGGTCGGTCATCGGCGAAGCGATCGGGCGAACGATCCCTGTTCACATCATCGCGGTTGAGAAACGAGAGCCGTTCCGGTGTGGCGTGTGGGTGATCGACGCATCGCTCCTTGATGAAGCACAGCACGAAAACGAGCGAGCGATGGCGGAGTTGATCGCATGCCAGCAGCGTGGCCAATGGCCGACGCGGTATGAATCGCTCCGCAAGTTTGATCGGCACTCAAACCAAGAACCAAATCAGAAACCAGTTCAGAAACCAGCAACTCAACACAAAGGAGATTGAATCATGACACTACTTCAACACATTGAATCCGGCAGACAACCCAAGCCCCGACGGGTAATGCTCTACGGCACGCATGGCATTGGCAAATCGACCTTCGGGTCGATGGCCAACAAAGCTGTTTTTCTTCAGACCGAAGACGGGCTTGGCGAGATCGAGTGCGACAAGCTGCCGGTGGCCACACGCTACGGCGATATCCTCGCATCGCTCGCAGCTCTCTACAAAGAAGAGCATGGATACAAGACGGTCGTCATCGACTCTCTCGATTGGCTCGAACGATTGATCTTCGCCGAAGTCTGCGCCAAGCGTGGCGTTGAATCGATCGAGGACATCGGGTACGCCAAGGGGTACACCTTCGCACTCACGCAGTGGCGTGAGATTCTTGACGGCCTTGATGCGCTCCGCAACGAACGCGGCATGCAGGTGATCCTGATCGCTCACTCACGCATCGAGAAGTTCGACAACCCCGAGACCGAGAGTTATGACCGGTATGTGCCTCGGCTCAACAAGCACGCGTCGGCGTTGATTCAGGAATGGTGCGACGAAGTGCTCTTCGCCACCTACCGCGTGCACACGAAGCACACAGACGAGGGGTTCAACCGCAAACGCACGCAGGGCATTGGCACCGGCGAGCGGATCATCCGCACGACCGAACGCCCGGCGCACATGGCCAAGAACCGGCTCGGGTTGCCCGATGAAATGCCGCTCGATTACCGCATCTTCGACGCTTTCCTGCGCGGCGAGAACCCGCTGCAATCGAGCATCGACGCCGCTGCCGAACCAACCGAATCAAACCAGTCAATCGCTGAACCAATCACCACACCAATCACAACCTCTCAAACACAAGGAGCCTAAACATGGCACATCTCAATGGATTCAATGCAAACGAAGTCGATCCCGCAGTGGGATTCGATCCGATCCCCGCGGGCAAGTACCTGGCGATCATCACCGAGTCGGAGATGAAGCCGACCAAGGCCGGAACCGGGCAGTACCTGCAACTGACCTTCCAAGTGCTCGACGGCGAACACAAAGGGCAGCTCGTCTGGGCTCGGCTCAACCTCGACAATCCCAGCGAGATGGCGGTCAAAATCTCGCGGGCTGAGTTGTCGAGTATCTGCCGGGCGATCGGTGTGATGGCTCCGAAGGACTCGATCGAGCTGCACAACCTGCCCTTGACTATCAAGGTCGGTTGCACGAAACGCAGCGACACCGGTGATCTCACCAACGAAATCAAGGGATACGAGGCCAAGGGCAGTTCGCAACCTATCGCTGCAGCACCAGCTGGGAGTACACCGCCGTGGAAGCGATGAAACTTCGGCCCTACCAACGCGACGCGGTCGATGCCGTGTGGAAGCACATCGCACAGTCCGACACCAATCCGGCGGTCGTGCTCCCGACGGGCAGCGGCAAGACGCATGTCATCGCCGAGATTTGTCGGGCGGCGGTCCAGGACTGGGGCGGGCGAGTGATCGTGCTTGCCCATGTCAAAGAACTGCTCGAACAGACAGCCGGAAAACTCCGGGCCGTCGCACCGGACTTACCACTCGGGGTGTACTCGGCTGGGCTTGGTCGGCGTGATCTGGGGTACGCGGTGACCGTCGCGGGGATTCAGTCGATCTATCAGCGGGCGCATGATCTTGGGCCGATGGATCTGGTGATCGTTGATGAAGCCCATTTGATCCCGCCCGACGGCGAGGGGATGTACCGGCGATTCCTCACCGATGCCCGTGACCTGTGCGACCACCAACGGGTGATCGGGCTGACGGCCACGCCGTACCGGATGAAGACGGGGACGATTTGTGGCGAGGATTCAATCCTTAACGAGGTGTGCTTCGAAGCCAGTGTCCGCGAGCTGATCGCGGGCGGGTATCTGTGCCCGCTTCGGAGCCGTGCGGGCAAATCCGTAGCTGATACGAGCGACCTGCATGTCCGTGGTGGGGAGTTCATCGCGGGCGAGGTCGAAGATTTGATGAACACGCAGGGGCTCGTTGATTCGGCGTGTGGGGAGATCATCGCATCCACACGAGAGCGCAACGCGGTGCTAATCTTTGCATCGGGGGTGGCCCACGGCGAGCATGTGCAAGCCATCCTCAAAGAGAAGCACGGCGTCGAGTGTGGGTTCGTGTGTGGGCAAACACCTGCATCGCAGCGTGACGAGATAATCGCTCGGTTCAAAGCGGGCGACCTGAAATACCTGGCAAATGTCAATGTGCTGACAACTGGGTTCGATGCGCCCATTGTCGATTGCGTGGCCCTGCTGCGCCCGACGCTCTCGCCGGGATTGTACTACCAGATGGTCGGCAGAGGATTTCGCTTGCATTCGGGAAAGGCCGATTGCCTCGTGCTCGACTTCGGTGGCAATGTCCTTCGCCACGGCCCGGTCGATGCGATCCGGCTTGCTGATTCAGACACCGGCTCTGGCGAAGCACCAGCCAAGCAATGCCCCGAGTGCGACGCGTTGATTCATGCCGCCTACGCCGTGTGCCCGGACTGCGGGCATTCGTTCCCGCCCCGCCAAGAAGCCAAGCACGAAGCAGCCGCTTCTGATGCAGCCGTCGTCACAGGCGATGAGGGGCCGACTCGGCACGAAAAACGGGTCATGGAGGTTGCGTATCACACGCACCACAAACGCGGTGATCCATTGGCTCGACCGACCATGCGGGTCGAGTACCGCGTCGGGTTCAACCGCTGGGTGCGTGAGTGGGTGTGCCTAGAGCATGAGGGCTACGCCCGTCGCAAGGCCGAGCAATGGTGGAAAGAACGATCAAACGAACCTGTTCCAAACTCTGTTGAGGACGCGGTCGCGATTGGCAACGCAGGATCAATCGCGCCAGCGCAGCGGGTGACGATCGAGAAGAAGCCGGGTGATGGTTGGGAGCGGGTGGTCGCCTATGAGCTGGGCGACAAGCCGCCACGACTCGAAACAACGGACGACATGCCAGAACCAGTCATTGCCTACGACGGCTACGGATTTGATCCCGACGAGGTGCCGTTCTAATGGCTCAAGCACCAATCCATCACAACGGAACACTGCGATATCATGCCGAGGCACTCGTTGCTGCGGGGTTGTGCGCCCTGCCAGCGATCCGGCGTGGCGATGAGAAGCGCGTCGCGTTGGCAAAGTGGAAGCCGTACCAAGAGCGGTTGCCCAAAACCGAGGAACTCGAATCGTGGTTCAGCGAGCATACCGACGCGATATGCATCGTCTGCGGCTCGGTCTCCGGCAACCTTGAGATGATCGATTTCGATCTCGGCGGCGAGGCGTTTGATGCTTGGAAACAAGCGGTCAACAAACAGATGCCGGGATTGCTTGACCGGCTGGTCATCGAAACCACGCCATCGGGTGGGTTCCATGTGGTGTATCGGTGCGATGAAGCAGTATCTGGAAACATGAAACTGGCGAGTCGTGTGATCCGGTCGGATGGGCCAGAGCCGATCACGATTGGGGCGAAGGACTACACGCCTCACAAATCCAGCAACGGGCAATGGCAGGTGACGATCACCATGATCGAAACCCGAGGCGAGGGCGGGCTGTTCTTGTGTGATCCATCGGATGGCTACAAACTCATCCAAGGCGAGTTGGTCGCGCCGCCAACGATCACCAGCGACGAGCGGGACATCCTGCTCGGTTGTGCATGGGCGCTCGATGAACGACCAAGAGAGATCGTCGGAAGCAATCAACGAGCCGCGAC
>JAESSR010000093.1 GCA_016764015.1 Phycisphaerales bacterium | reverse complement strand
TGTGATACGGTTTCCTAGCCCGGTTTTGGGGCACCGAGTTTGACTAGGATCAAATTATGGGAAAAGTTTTTGCAACTGCGAAGAGAAAGGAAATTGTGCCAGGAAAACTACCACCCGGCAAAAACAGATACAGAGATACCGACTTTTAGCCTGACGATTCGATTAAGCCAGACCGTCCAGAACAAGGTGGTGAGGATCACCGCAACAGCGGCTCCAACAAATCCAAAGACCGGTACAAACAAAAGATTAGCGACAAAGAGCAACAAAATGCTGGCAATATAAACGGGAATACTGGCCCGCTGATTTCCAGATATCATCAAAATCTGAATGGCAGGACCTGCAGCCGCCCGGATAACCTGGGCTATCATCAGACCAATCATGCCTGCATAACCTTCAGCAAAACCTGCGCCAAAAAAACCGAGAACATAACTGCCAAACAATATCAGGAACACGAAGCCGCTCAATGTTATGGCCACGGCAAAGCGGTTGGCCTTGCGCACGGTTGCCTGTAAAGCCTGGTGGTTTTTCAATAAATGAGCGTCAGAGGCATCGCGCAACATGACCTGATGAACAATCTGAATGGCAAAGGCCATCAAAAAAGTGATCTTGATGCTGACACCGAATATCCCGGTTTCGCTCGCCGTCATTATCGAGCCCACCATCAGTATATTGAGATCGGCAAACATGGCGACAAACAATGTCGCCAGCACCATTGGCAAAGCCAGAGTGCGCCATTGTTTCATCTGCTTAGGCGCCACCGGTTCATGGGTTTTTGCCTGCAATAAATCGGTACCCGTTTGGCGCGACATGACAACAGACATCCAGGTGGCCAAAGCCGTTGCAATACCAAGATTGATTGCCACAATAGTTGCCGTATCCAGCGATACCGATAGTAGAACTGCAGCGCCAACGAAGGATACCAGGAAAACCGGGCGAGCCAGTAATTCAGGCGCATTGGCGATGATGAAACGCTTGCGGGCATTGGCAAGATTGCCGTTTAACCGCATCACTGCATAGATTGGTGCCGTGGCAACCCCAATCAGCAAGGCCCAGCGCAGTTCATTTGCAAGACCAGGGTAAAACCAGATAATCAGGCCAGCTGGAACCGCAATCAGAACGCTGAGTAGCGCCAGTTGCTTATGGGCGCAGCGAAGAAATGCCTGCAACAATCCCGGCTGTGCCTCGGCTTCAGAGCGTGCCACCACCGGGGCTACAATCCATGGAAAACCCGCGGTAAGTATGGTGGACAAAACAGCGGCAAGACCAAGGGACAGAAAAAAGTTTCCAAGCATGTCGGCACCAAGGCTGCGGGCAATCAGCAGTTGCAGGACATGCCTATACCGGCGCTGCCTATCCTCACCATCAACAACAACAGTGCTGTACCCGACATTGAACCGAGTTTTTTCCACAAGGTGAGAATGTCGTGTTTTTTATGGGTGTTAGAGAGACTGACCATTCACGAAACTTGCCTCACGTACCGGTGGCCAATTGAGGGTTTACCCAGGGGGCTGAAACATCAAATTTATCCGACAATTCATCTAATGCCTTCACTATCACCATCGGAATTGATATGCCGGTGACAAGGTTTTCCCTGTAGTTCCGCCAGCGTACCTCACCGGGCAGCAATACTTCGTCAGCCGTGCCGGACGCCTTCAACAAAACGATAAGCGCCTCAAACCTTTGAAAAAACTCAGCCATCGACATCCATTTTTCAACATCTATCGCAATCAGGCAATGACCGCTGTCACTGTTGCCATCAACGTTTGAATACATTGATTTGACCGAATGAGAAAACCCGGCGCCGGTTAAAATACCGGCAAGAATTTCCACCATCAAAGAAATACCATAGCCCTTGGCGCCACCAAAAGGTGTCAGCGAACCTTCGCTTATACGGGCAGGATCAGTTAAAGCATCGCCATTGGGTAAAGTTGCCAGTCCTTCGGGTAACAATTTGCCCTTACTCACATACTCACGCACGGTTGAGCCGGCGAGTGCGCTGGTAGCGAAATCCACCATGAGGTTATCGCCATTTTGGCGCGGCGCACCAAAGGCAAAAGGATTGGTACCTAACACCGCTTTCGTGCCGCCATAAGCCACAACCTTGGGAAATGAATTGCTCATTGCCAAAGACACCATGCCCGCTTTTGCGGCCAAATCAACAAAGTATGCACCTGTGCCGAAAAAATTACTGTTTTTGACACCGACAATACCAATCCCGGTTTCGCGAGCCATCTCTACGGCTTTGTTCATACCTATTTCACCAGCGAAGTGACCAAATCCATTGTCGGCATCCAATCGCATGCAGCTCGTTGAAATATTTTCAAATCGCGGTTGGCACTGAGGATTTACCACGCCATTTTCGAGACAATTTATGAGTGCGGGAATGCGCAGCACACCGTAGTTGGTTCGCTCGACCAGTTCACTCCAGACAATATTCAAAGCCACTGCTTCGCACTGTTCACCATCCACGCCGGAAGCCGAAAAAAGCTCAGCGACATAGCATTTCAAATCATTTGACTGTACTGTTTGCGAGATCACAACAACCCTCTGACCGTTTTATCGATCCGCGCAGCAAAGGCTCCAAACGTTGGCAATGGATCAGAAAGCCGGTGCAAAGGTGCCACATGTTTCATTGGAAAAAGGCTCTTGATCCACTCTGCCAACCCGATTTTATTCTGTCTGTATAATTCGATAAAGGCGAGCGTATCGCGCAGGCCGTACCAATATGTCATATTTTGGTAGTTTTTGAATGTCGGCCCAGGTTGTTGGGTAATACTACAATAAAAAATGAGATCGATGGGAGCCCCGGATTGAATGATCAGTTCGTGCGGCGCTGTGAAGCGCGCGTTACACTCGATGACTTTTAACAGATTGTCGCGCGGATCGCGTTTAAATTCAACATTACCAAGGCCGTTAAGCCCAATCCCTTTGAAAAACTTTTTTCCTGCTTCCGCTGTCTCCGGCAACCATTCACTGGCATGATAACAAGCCAGTCCGCGATTCAGCGGATAGCGCCGTATAATGCGTTTCGTATAGTCAAACAAAGTGTTGTTATCATCATCTATATATGAGTAATAACTGCTCAGCACAGAATCCGGCCCCGGAATCATTTCTATAACCATCACTTCCAGATTGTTTTTCCACGACAGGCGAACTTTCTCGGCAAGTTCATCAAAACTGTCTTCAATTATAAACAGTTTGCAGCCAAAAACTTTTGAGAACTTGTGCGAAATGATTAGTTTGACCATGACCGGAAACTGGATCTCGTCGCGAATGACCAATAGATCCTCTTCAGATGTTGCATTCCAGAACTGCGGCGTAGAAACACCGGCTTTGCGCGCCAGTTCCAAAGTCTCTCTCTTGTCAAGAAGTGCAAATTGCAGATCGGCGTTACCGGCCCCAAGCAAATAATGCCTTGCAAGTTCTTCACGATTGGCGGCCACAAACTCAATGGCGACATCGCTGCAACAAATTATTACACTGCCATGAAGGTCAGGTGTGTTTCCCGACAGTAAAAGGTCGGCCCAAAATTCAGCCGCAGCCATGCCTCTTGGTACTGGCAGGCTTTGCGCACAATAGCGCGAGTATCTGCCCCAGCAGTCCGTCGATCCGCTGATACGTGTCTTTATGCCAAGCTTTCCAAACCGGCGAACAATCGACAGGGAGTTTTCTTTACCCCCGAGAATGAGGACCGGCGTCGATGTATCCATTGTTTTTTCATCGAACCGGGCAACGTCCACTACCGGCTTATGGATGTTCATGAACGACCTCTCCTTCAGACTTCATCAAACCGCCAGATGGCTGGATATGTCTGCTCTGATTTTTTTTTGTTTGCCGAACCAGACTTTGGTCAATGTGCTGAACCTGATCCTTGGTTTCACCGACCTCCATTACACCCACATGATTTGACAACATATAGTCGATGACCGTTTCCGGAACCGGCTTGATGTCTTGCGGGTTTGACAGCAGATAATGGTGGTGAAGCCCAGGCGTGGTATTGATTTCACTGATCCGGCAGTTTTCAGGGGTAAACGGTTGGGCGATATCCTTGCAAATAATATCAACACCAACGAACATGGCGCCAAGCTTGCGAACAAGCTCTTCACATTTATTTGCAATATCGCCATGAATGCGGGCGGTGACATTAACATTGCCACTGCGATCATTCTCATTGACCGCCCGCTTGATTTGCACAATCTGACCCGCTTCTGGAATATCGCCAAGCGAAATACCTGCCTCCCGCATCCAGTTGCGGGCATCCTTATCCAGCACCAGCGCGCTCAAGGCCCTGAACGGACGGTCAGTTTTGCGTCGGGAATTTTCCTGTTTAACCAGTTTTTTAATGGTGCTTACGCCGTCACCTGTCACCACCGGCGGATCACGCCGGATAGCATCAATGAGTTTCCCATCCAGATAAAGCAGCCGAAACGACGCGCCTTCGAGTTGCTCTTCAATTATAAGTGTATCATCAAACCGTGACGCCAGTCGCGCGGCCGAAGTCAATTGCGAGATTGTATCTATGCCGGTGGTCACACCGCGGCCGCCACCGGTACCACTGGACGGCTTGACCACGACAATCTTTTCTGTCGCCAGAAAATCCTCAGCCGCTTTAAGGTTCTGCATGGAAAACAGGAGATGACGGGGCAAAGGAAATCCCATTTCACTGAGTATCGAATAGGTCAGTCCCTTATCGCCCATGACCTTAAGCATCATATGGTCTTCGAGCATGACATAATACTGCTTGACGAAAGTCACCAGCCCGTTGCGACAAATTCGAGTGTAGCCGAATTCATCATGGTGAATGCCGGCGCCAAGTTTTTCGGCAACACTCTGCCACAGATCCTTATAATAGATTTTTCTCAGTTTCCTGAATTGCAACAGACGCACAATGGCGAACACATCAGCATAGAAGAAAAACCGGTACCAGGCCCGCCACAATGTTGTTGTTATCACTCTTAACGAAATTCCTGACATACAGCTCGGTTCCATTACCCCTTAAAAACTGTCTTCAGGAAAATGTACCTGAAAACAGTTAATATGATTGCCTACAGATTTTGATCAAATTCGCAGCCGTCCTGAACCAACTGCCGGTCAACCCAGTCATTTGAAAAGTTACCTGCTTTAACGCCGTTGACGTAATTGGCCATGCGCTCGGTTTGTTCATCAAGATAATCACATGTATCAGCTGCAAACTCTTTGCGAACAACAACGATACCGCTATTGTCGGCGCAGATTACATCACCCGAACTAACCACAATACCACCACAACTGACGGTATGGCCCAACTCGCCGGGGCCTCTGTGCAATGGTCCAAAAGCTGTAATTCCGGTTGAATAGATCGGCAGCCCGACGTCTCGCAGCCCTGGCAGATCACGCACCAGCCCATCAACGATGAAACCGGCAATACCGAGATGTTTGGCTTTGTTTCCAATCAGATCACCCACAAGTGCATTGCGCGAGCCGCCACTGGTATCAATGACGATAACATCACCCGGTTTAGCCACATCGAGTGCTTTGTGAACCATCAGATTATCACCGGGGAAAACCTTGACCGTCAGCGCAACGCCGCATAAGGGCCTGTCGTTAACAACATTTCGGATGGCGGGATCCATGGTAAACATACGATTGAGAGCATCAGAAATGTCAGGTGTCTCAAACCGGGACAGTTTGGCGACAAGTTCTGCCGAAACACGTTCGTATTTGCTGTTTACGCGAAATCCCGGTCCGGGACGCATTTCCGAAGAAGCTGGCTTACTATGGGTTAATTCAACGACTTTCTGGCTATCGCCGGACCGAAATGCCGAGTTTGCCTCGCTTTTGCGCACCTGGGTCCAGTCAACAACGTTCTCACCGCTTTTGCTTGCATTCTTCATAGCCGCGTTCCTTTTTGAGAATATCCATAAACACTGCAAAAACAG
>JAESSR010000092.1 GCA_016764015.1 Phycisphaerales bacterium | reverse complement strand
GTTCCGGTTTTATCGACAACAATGGTTGTGATCTTCTCAAAAATCTCTAGGGCTTCGGCGTCTTTGATAAGCACACCATTTTTGGCGCCCTTGCCCGCCGCGACCATGATCGACATCGGGGTCGCGAGCCCAAGCGCACATGGGCAGGCGATAATCAGCACAGATATAGACGCGATCAACGCGTACGCCATCGCCGGCGGCGGCCCAACCATCGACCACACCACAAACGCCACAATCGCAATCAAAATCACAGCCGGCACAAACCACGCCGCGACCGCATCGACCAGCTTCTGGATCGGTGCCCGCGAACGCTGCGCATCGGCTACCATCTGCACAATCTGCGCCAGCATCGTGTCCGAACCGACCCGCTCGACCTGCATCACAAACGACCCGGTCATGTTCACCGTCCCGCCCGTCACATCGAGCCCTTGCTCCTTGACCACAGGCACCGGCTCGCCGGTAATCATTGATTCATCAACCGTCGACCGTCCATCGACCACCACGCCGTCGATCGGAATCTTGTCGCCCGGGCGGACCCGCACACGATCACCCTTCTTGAGTTCCTCGACCGCGACTTCGGTGTCAGTTCCATCATCGCCGATGAGCATCGCTGTTGGCGGTGCGAGTTCGAGGAGTTCACGGATGGCCGATCCCGTCTGCGAACGCGCCCGAAGCTCGAGCACCTGCCCGAGCAGCACCAGCATCACAATAAACGCCGCGGCTTCGAAGTATACATCAACATACCCCACCTCGTTGCGGAAGGCATCGGGGAAGATCGCGGGCAAGAATGTCGCCACCAGGCTGAACACATACGCCACACCCACGCCCATCCCCACGAGCGTAAACATATTGGGGCTCTTGTTCTTCACCGACGCAACCGCCCTCACAAAGAAAGGCCACGCACAATACAGAATCACAGGTGTCGCGAGGATCAACTCGCTCCACCGCGCCGCGGTATGCCCCATGAGCTTGTCGATCGGCTGACCGGGCAACAAGTTGCCCATCGAAATCACCAACAACGGCAGCGTAAAGACCACCGATATCCAAAACCGCTTGGTCATATCGCGCAGCTCAGAATCATCCTGCTCAACCGACGCATCGACGGGCTCTAAGTTCATCCCACACTTGGGACAAGACCCCGGCCCGACCTGACGAATCTCAGAGTGCATCGGACAGGTATAAATCGCATCCGAATCCGCATTATCCGCATCATCGTCGGGCTCAGCAGGCGAGAGAAACTGCTGCGGGTCCGCGCGGAACTTGCCCGCGCATTTATCACTACAAAAATAGTACTCCTGCCCATCAACCGTAATCGTCTCGCTCGCCTTAGCGGGGTCGATGACCATCCCACAAACAGGATCGTGTATCTCAAGTGATTGTTGATTATTATTCTGATCTGTGACCGTATTGTGCACGCTGTGCTCCCTTTGAGTAGTGGCCTGATTCATTCATGCCGAGGGCTTGGCCCCGATATTGTACAAGAAGGCAAAGAGGGCGCCGAAAAGCCACCCAAGAATAAATATTTCAATGATGCCGATGCCCGCCTCCCACATCGGCATGTCCCATCGGATGATGGTCTCGATGTTCAACCCGTGAAGTATGCTGTTGGTAAACTCGATGACAGTCTCCCGAGGCACCGTGTACATCACAAAGACACACCCCGCATAGAGCGACGCGAGTGTTCCGCCCAGGGCGAGCCCGGACCGAGGAATACTAAGTGTTGTGCTGGTCATCTTGGACCCCCTTTTCGTTGAGTTCGCCGTGGGACTCGTGATGGTGATGGGTGTGCCCCTTCATCATCAACAAGTGCCCGCCGAACATCAGAACAATAAAAACCAAGAGCGTGATATTCCCGCTGATTCCAAAGAGAGGCAATAAAAACAACAACACCAACGGGCCAACGCACGCGCCGATCATCAGAAGTCCATGTTTCATCGTTCAATCCTCCAAAGAAGAAAACTTCCGTATCCTCGTCCACCATCCCTATAGATCAACCCGATGGCGATTGATGCACCGTATCAATACAAGCACTGATCTTTGTTCTAGATTCTTGATGCGTCACCGTGAGCACAAGCACCGTCATGTCATCGAGTGCGGGTGAGTCTCCACGGTGATCCATGGCTTTATTAACAATTTCCTTGGCCACTGCGCCCGGATCGGTCTTCGTCGGGTTCTCAACAACAGATGTAATTGCACTTCTGCCAAGGATGACTCGGTTAGCATTGAATGTCTCGCCAATACCATCTGAGAGAAGGACAACGAGGTCGTTGGGATGAAGTTTGAACTCAACATTATCGAACTCGGCCTGGCTGTCTACCCCGAGAATAGTGCCCGATGAGTTTAGATCGTGGAACGATCCGTCTGAATGGCGAAGGTATCCGAGTTCATGCCCTGCGCTAGCATACACCATCTGGGTTCCATCCTTCGAAACACGCATCAGAACCATGGACGCAAAGTCTTCCGGCAGGCTGGTCTTGCAAAACCGTTGATTGATCCACCCAAGCATGGCTGAAGGCGAAGGATCATCCAAATCAACTGTAAGCAGTAATGCTTTGAGTACCGCCGAGCCCATCGCTGCATGAATGCCGTGCCCAACAACATCAGCAACACAGAGCAGCGTATCGCCGTTGGGGCATTCCAATACATCCACAAAGTCACCGGCGATCTCATCTGCTGGATGAAACTCAATAGCGATCTCAATTCTGTCTCTCTGAATCTGTGTTGGAAGAAGATAAGATTGCAAACGCCGGGCGCGATCAATCTGGGCATCCCGATCGCTGTTGCGCCGGGCAAGTTCCTGGCTCATCAATGATATTTCGTCAGCCAACTGGGTAAGTTCAAAGTTCGTATGTACACCGACGGTCGTACCGAGTTTACCCCGCCCCACTTCACGCACCGCATGAACTGTTCGTTCAAGCGGTCGAGTCACCAGCCGGATAAGGAGTAGGTTCAGTATCAGAGCACCGAAAATGGTCGCACCCGCCAATACCCCAAGCCCTGCAAGCGATTCGCGGCGAACTCTGGCCACCAGTGGCTTTCGTCGTTCACCTACTCGAACAAGGACCCCACCATCAGTATTTGAAGCCCCGCTTACAAGCTCAGACCAAGGTGATGAATGATCATGAAGATGCTCTGTCGCTTGGGATACAAACTTCCTACCATCTACAACCACTTCAATGGTGTGACCGGGTGAATCACCGGCATTCATTGTCGCACATATCCTATTGATGTGGCGTTGGACAGCATCGTTCCCAACTTCACTCAACTCTTGTATCGCGGCATGAATCGTTCTTGCTTCGTCACTCAACGAAACTGTTTTTTCATAGAGTTGCGATTGAACACTCCGTTGAAAATCAATATAAAGATACCCAGCCAACAGAATCGCCACGAAAAGGTTGACCGTGACGAGCAACTGCGTGCGCAAATGTGCCCGTTGAAAACACAGCCAAACTTTTCGTGCAACCCTCTGAACCATTCGCATCTTCACTTTCTTGAAAATAAAATTCTGAGATTAATCTCCCTACCACGCATAATGATTGATTCCATACACTAATGCCCCTCCGAAGAACCCGGTCGCCCCGACCATGCCAGCGGCTGCAAACAGTGATACCCGATACCATAATCTTGCCGAAGGTTTGACATCAGGTTTACTCGCACGAATCAACATTGCAATACTGAGCAGCGTAAGCAGTGCCGTGGAGGTTCCAAGCCAGCGGTGAACGGTTTGTATCCATTCATCGTCGACAAACGCGAACCCGACGTTAAACCATCCGAGCGTCACGGCTCCCATCGCGCCGAATCCTGCGATAACCAGACAGAATGTGCCGGCATTTTTAAACAGGTCTCGCTTGGTCATCATGAACAACCCCTCGGCCAACGCAGCCCCGATCAGCATGCCGATCGGGAGGTGCGTGGCCGGCGGATGAAACTTTCCAATCCAAGCGATCAGTTTGGAAAGCCCTGAGGATGTGCTCTGGCCATGATCGGTCGCATGATCGTGGTCTTCGCCTTCGTCATGATCCCCCGCCGAATCCTCGTCATGGTTGTCCATAGCGGTTTCGTCGTGGTCATGCTCGACCTGTTCCTCATCGTGCCCGTGCTCCTGAGCATCATCATGTGATGATTCATCAACCGATGTCGTCATCGACACCGACTGGAGCATGGGCAACTCAGCAAGGTACGCTTCTGGATCTTCTTCAAACCGTGTTCGGCATTTTCTACAGCACAATCCGATCGTCTGCCCCTCATATTCAGTCGTGAACATTGGGTCAACTTCTTCATCAGTCGTCACCGGGCACATCACATTGATGATCCCGTCAGATGCACGGGACTGCTCTTGTGCGGGTGCAGTCGTCTCGTGCGTGTGCCCATCATCATGGTCTGACTGGGCAAACGCCTGAGCGTTGAGCACAATCGCACCGATCACACAGGCCTGTTTAATTGTCGGAAAGAACTGCATAGATGCCTCCTAAAAGTTAGAAATCAGAATCACAGACTCAACCGCCGTGATGGCCGCCCTCGTCGTGGTCATGTCCGCCTTCACCTTTTCAACCATCATTGTGGCTCTTGCTCGCGTCATGATCTTCCATCCCCTTACCATCGTGCATCGCCATCCATGCCGCATCAATTTTCTCAATTGTTGGCATTGGGTTGGCTTCAAACTTAGGAACACACATGTTGCAGCAGAGCTTCACGAGCCGTCCTGCGTAAACGATATTGATCGCCTCGCCCATGCCCCCGAGTTCTTCACCTGAAATCGGGCAAGTCGTCAGTGGATAGTGCTCGCCCTGTTGAGCGATCACCGCTGCGTCAAGCTTGGCCATGAACGGTGCGGGGTCCTTCTTGAAATCGCTCCTGCACATCTTGCAGCAAAAACGGACTAGCCGGTTGTTGTAGACATAGTTGATTGGATCACCCATCTCCTCGCCGCCAAGGGGCTCGCCCGAAACAATACAGGTTGTTGTCGGGTAGAACGGGAGCTGTGAATCAATGATCTGTTGATCGAGAGCTGCCAATGATGCCTTGATATCTTTCTCGAACTTGGGTACACACATCTTGCAGCAGAACTTAACCTCGCGCCCGTCGTAAACCTTCACGATTGGATCACCCATACTCCCAAGTTTCCCGCCCGAAATTGGACAGGTATTGAGGATGTATGGAACAGTTGCATCGCCGGCTCTGTGCCCACTCATCTTTGCATGGCCATCATTCGTTGCCGGCTGAGTACCCATCAAAGACATTGCAACGAACTCGTCTTTCTTTGCTTCGTCCCATTTGTCGAATCTACCAATACATCCAGGACAGCAGAAGCCGATGGTGTTTCCTTTGTAAACAGATCGGCCGCCATCATCTTCAACGGGCTCTTCCCCGATTGGGCACAACGCATTGATTGGTTTGGCATCATCCGCCTGGGTATGCGATTTATCAGCACCATGCCCGTGGTCTGGGCCGGCAATCGCCGGGGTTGAAAGAATTGCGCAGCATGCACACACAGCAGTAAATGAGATACGGTTCATAAAGTGACTCCTTTAGTCATGGGTTCTTTTGCTGGACAACTGTGAAATACGGAGTTTCCATTCCTGCAGCCAGCTGTACAGGATGGGAACGACAAACCAAGTGAGTGATGCGACGGCCATTCCACCAAAGGTTGGAATCGCCATCGGGATCATGATATCTGACCCTCGCCCTGTGCTCGTAAGCACAGGCAAGAGCGCAAGGATAGT
>JAESSR010000091.1 GCA_016764015.1 Phycisphaerales bacterium | reverse complement strand
TTGAGATCAGTTCGACCGAAACCGCAGGCGAAGTGATCCCACAGGTGATCGAGGTCTTGAAGGATCGCATCGACCCCGATGGACTCTTCGGGATTCTTATTATTCGTCAGGGTCAAGACCGCATCGAAATCACGATGCCGTTGCCGAGCAAGCATGTCAAAGAGCTCAAAGCCGCCTTTGAAGCAGAGCTCGCCAAGCTCTCCGTCACCTCGATCAGCGCCGACGAGTTTGAGCAGGTCATGCGCCTGCCTATGGACGGGCGAACCATCGAGCTCACACGCATCGGGTCATCGAGCCCAATCGTTTCTGAGCTGCTCACCAAGTCAGCAAACGCCTATGACACCGCACAGGAACTGAGCCAACAACTCGATATGATGGGTGTAAACCCGGATGTTGCCGAAGAAATCCTCGACGAGCTCGCAGGGCAAGTCGCTCAGGCAGAACTGGATTACGAGCTTTCCCGTGATTTAGTGCTCGCAACGGCGATCTCACCAGAAACCATTAAACAGGCTCTTGAACAATCGAACACGAAAAAATCGATCAGGGATGGCGACGAGTACAAATCCATCCCGAGCCCGCGCGAGCGAGCACTTGACCGTATCCGCATGCAGTATCCAGATATAGATACTCAACTCGATCAGGTCATCGAATCCTACAACGCGTATGCAGCCGATCGCAAATCGCTCGATGACACCTCGGATCTCAAACGGCTCGTGCAGGCATCGGGTGTGCTCAGCTTCCGGATCACGGTTGACCCTGCTGGCAACGGCAACACTGGCAATACACACCATGAGGAAGATCAGCTTCGTGAACTCCTCCGAGAAAAAGGACCAAAGCAAGCCGGCACACGCGATGCTCGCTGGTTCAGACTCAACAAACAAGATTCGTGGTACGACTCCGTTTCAGCATATGAATCCATGACTGAAAACCCTGCGGATTACTTTTACAAGTATGGCGGGACCGGATATGTCGTCGAAGAATATCACGGCGAATACTACATGCTCGCTTGGGACACCCGCGGGTTGCGGATGACTCAAGAAGACGGGCGTTGGAAGGTTGCCCGTGCCTATCAATCCGCCGACCAACTCGGACGCCCAGCGATTGGGTTCGTCATGGACCGATCAGGCGCTGTGCGAATGGGTTCGCTCTCAGGTGACAACCTCGGCGCGCATATGGCTGTCCTCCTCGACGACGAGGTGTTTACCGCTCCAACACTTCAAGCCCGAATCACCAACCAAGGGGTCATCACCGGCGAGTTCACGATGGACGAGATCAACTATGTGGTCCGCGTCCTTGGTGCCGGTTCGCTCCAGGCGAAGCTTTCACCTGAACCCCTTTCAGAAAACACCGTTGCACCTGAACTCGGGCAAGACAACCTAGATGCCGGTATCAGCGCTGGTATCCTTGCATTGATTCTCGTGTCTTCATTCATGGTGGTGTACTACTTTGGGTTTGGTCTCGTTGCGGTTCTTTGTCTCGCAGCCAACGCCCTGCTCATCCTCGGTGCATTGGCTCTTTCGCGTGCATCATTGACCCTCCCGGGTATCGCGGGCATCATCCTGACCTTTGGTATGGCCGTTGACGCCAATGTGTTGATTTACGAGCGAATCCGTGAAGAACTCAACGGCGGGCTTGACCTCCGCCAAGCGGTCAAAATCGGGTATCAGAAGGCACTCAGTTCCATCGTTGATGGCAATGTGACCAACCTCATCGTCACCATCGTGCTCGCCAATGTGGGCACCCAAGAAATCCGAGGGTTCGCAATCACCCTTGGTATAGGTGTCGTCTGTACAATGATTAGCGCGTTGTTCATCAACCGCCTGATCATGTCCACACTAGTTGACAAGCTCAAGATTCGCAAGATGTCCATGCTCCCGATGGCGTTCAAGCCTCTCGAACGCATACTTAACCCCAACATTAACTGGATCGGTCTCCGTTGGGTGACTTCGTTCCTCTCGATCGGTGCTGTGTCCCTTGGTATCGTGATGATTATCACTCAGGGCTCCGAGATGCTCGATACCGAGTTCCGCGGCGGCACCCAGGTGACGCTTCAGTTTAAATATTCGGACACCGATGTAGACGAGGACGGCGAGCCCGTTCGTATGACCATGGAACGCGCGGATGTTGAAGAGTTTGTCCGCGGGCTCAGTGGTGACTTTGCATCTCTTGAGCCGCTCCGCAATGCGGAAGTGATCCCCGTCAACCCACAACGCGACGGCATCACTTCAGACACTTTCATCATCAAAACAATCGCAACTGATCGAGGACAAATCGGTGCTTCAATCACTGGTGTCTTTCGAGATTACCTTGATGTGCCGCCGCCTCTTGTGTTTGAATATTCAGCGATCGAAGATGCAAACTCTGCTCCGATTTACCCAATCCTCGTCGATAGGCTCGGCGAGAACATCGCCCGCCCAGATATCCGCAACGATGTCTCTGCATACTCCGGCGGTGTCGCGGTACATATCGAACAGATCAGCCCGCCGCAATCGCTCGAACAAATCACCAACCGATTGAACATTACTCGTCAAAAAGACGACTTCACCGATATCGTCGGGCGTAAAATCGACCTGATTATTACTGAAGGCAATGCAGATGCGGTCATCTCATTCGTGCTCGTCGCGGTTGATCCAGGGCTTGACTACTTCTCCAACGCCGACGCTTGGCGTGCTGAAGTCGCTGCTCGTGAATGGGATCTCGTAAGAGCATCACTCGCCAACTCGTCGGATCAGCTGAGTGTTCAATCATTCTCGCCTGCGATTGCCGAGAACTTCCGAGCCACAGCCTTCGCGGCGGTGCTCCTCTCGCTACTACTTATCCTGATCTATATCTGGGTACGATTCGGCTCTGTCCGGTATTCTGCAGCCGCGATTGTCGCGTTGACGCACGATGTGTTGTTTGTCATCGGTGTGCTCGCGCTCGCTGAGATTGTGTATGACATGCCTTCGATGAACGGAATCACCAGTTTCCTGATGATTGAGCCGTTCAAGATCGACCTGAACCTTGTTGCTGCGTTGCTCACGATTATTGGGTACTCACTCAATGACACCATCGTTATTATGGACCGAATCCGTGAAAACCGTGGCAAGCTTTCCTATGCAACAAAGGCAGTTATCAACCGTTCGGTGAATGAAACCATCTCACGAACATTGATCACTTCGGGCACCACACTCCTCGCTTTATTCCTGCTCTACACACGCGGCGGACAAGGTGTGCATGCGTTTAGTTTCGCACTGTTCGTTGGTGTCCTTGTCGGTACCTATTCATCGATTGCTGTTGCGTCGCCATTGGTATGGTCACGCAAAAAGGATATCAGTATGCGTCGGTTGGCTGAAGAAGAAGCAAACTCGAACAAATGATTCTGGCTGATTCAGCGCATCGAACCGACATATCCTGTAAACTCTATAATGAGACACTTGGTCTTTGAGGCACTGGTATGGACGAACGATCATCTAGGATATTCTTCGGTTTATGCATGCTTGTGCTTGTATGGATCGGTGTCTACTGGATGTGGCAGCCCGCTCGTGAGCAAGCCCCAACAATTGATTTCGGAAATCGACCTGTTGTAATCCTCGAAGATAAAGATCAGGCACCAGCAGAATCTGTCGTTGATCCAGTAGTCTCCGAACCGGTCAACACTGAGCCTCGGGTCAATGCTCGTGTCAATGCCGCTCAAGTTGCTCAGCCAATTGTTGCCCCATCCCCCAAGCTCATTCCCCCAGAGTTTACGGATCATGTTGTCCAGCCCGATGAACTGATGCAGACCATCGCCAAGCATTACTTTGGTTCGATTGATGATTGGGCGATTATCGCCAAGGCGAACCCCAGAGTAGACCCCCGTAAGCTCAGACCTGGCATGGTTTTGCGGATTCCGAAGGATAAAACAAACATCCAAGGGAAACTTGTTGGGACTCAAAGCCAGCCGGGTGTGATTGAGCCTCATACGGACACCGGATCAAAGACGATTGAATATATCGTGCAATCCGGTGATTCACTCTCTCGCATTTCGCTCAGAATCTATGGCTCAACGCGTCATGCACGCTTCATCTTTGAATCCAATCGAGACATCCTCCGTTCGATGGATTCCATTTCGATCGGGCAACTGCTCAAACTGCCTCCAATACCAACTCAAGATGATGACTCAAACCCAGATGAATGAGCTACAATCATCTATGCCTTCTTCTGATCAAACAAACAACTCGCCGACCTACATCGTCACTGGTGGCGCCGGATTTATCGGCTCAAACCTCGTCGCCAAGCTGTTGACCAACGAACCAAATGCTCATATCTATATCGTGGATGATTTCCGCACAGGCTCGTACGCGAACATCGTCGAGGCGTGTGATAGAGCTGGTGTGGGACCATTCAAGGGATCGATCCTTTCTGACTCCGTAGGTGAACTCAACTGGCAGCCCGCTCTGCTGGGATTGCAACCCAAATCAGTGTTCCACCTCGCAGCCATTACCGACACCCTTGAGTTTGACGAAAAGAAGATGCTCGAAGCAAACACCGAGCCATTTATTGATATCCTCGAAGCGTGTGTCGAATGCGATGTGCCCTTGGTCTACGCATCATCAGCGGCAACCTACGGCTCTCCTTCGGTCGCTGACGATCGAATCCCATTCCCGGTTGATGCTGCCGGCGTACCCAACAATGTCTACGGCTTCTCCAAATGGATGATGGATGTGGAAGTCATGCGATTCTTTGACATGCGAAAGGCTGCGGGCGAGCCATTGCCTCATGTTGTCGGGCTCCGGTATTTTAATGTCTTTGGACCGGGTGAAGCTCGCAAGGGCAAGATGGCTTCGATGGTGTACCACCTCACCAATCAGATTCTTGATACCGGCACCGCTCGGCTTTTTAAAATAGGTGAGCATGAACGGGATCAGGTATTTGTCGATGATGTTGTTGGATGCACCATTGCGGGGGCACACAAAGATATCAAACCCGGGATTTACAACCTGGGTTCAGGGCAGACAACCTCATTCAATGACATAGTAGATGCAATCAACGAAGCACTCGGTAAGAGCATCACACCCGAATACTTCGATATGCCTGAAGAAATGGTCTCAACCTATCAGCACTACACTTGTGCCGATATGTCTTTGACCAAATCAGGGCTCAACTGGTCGCCGGCATGGTCGCCGATCGATGCCATGATCCGTTATGCCCGCCAAATTGCCAACGAACGCTCCGGATCAACAGTCCAATCCTGATAACTGAGAAAGAATACCTATGCCGATCAAACGAGTTCTTGTGACAGGCGGTGCCGGGTTTCTGGGCAGCCATCTCTGCGAACGGCTCGTTGGCGATGGGCATGATGTGATCTGCCTCGATAACTTCTTCACTTCACAAAAATCAAATGTGCTCCATCTGCTCAACTTCAACAACTTCGAGTTGATCCGCCATGATGTGACGCATCCTATCTGGCTTGAGGTCGATGAGGTCTACAACCTTGCCTGCCCGGCAGCCCCGGGTCACTATCAGTACAACCCGATCAAAACGATGAAGACCTCGGTCATGGGCGCCATCAACACGCTGGGGATGGCCAAACGATGCGGCGCCAAGATTCTTCAAGCATCCACATCCGAAGTCTACGGCGATCCAACCGTCCATCCTCAACCAGAGTCATACCGTGGGAATGTAAACCCGATTGGGCCTCGCGCTTGCTATGACGAGGGCAAACGAGCCGCGGAAACGCTCTTCTCTGAGTACCATCGCCAGCACGGGTTGCGGATCCGTGTCGTGCGAATTTTCAATACTTATGGGCCAAGGATGCACCCATTTGATGGGCGTGTCGTCTCCAACTTCATCCTCCAGGCACTCGGGAACAAAGACATCACCATATTTGGGGATGGATCTCAATCCCGATCGTTCTGCTACCGTGATGATCTGGTCGAGGGATTTATCCGATTGATGAACGCTGATGACTCGGTGTATCAGCCTGTGAATATCGGAAATCCCAACGAGTTCACCATCAAACAGCTTGCCGAGAAGGTCATCGAACTCACCGGTGCATCGAGCAAGCTGATTTACGCCCCGCTCCCCGAAGACGACCCGCTCCAACGCCAGCCTGATATCACCCGGGCGAGAGAAATCCTTGATTGGTCGCCAACCATTGAGCTCGAACAAGGGCTCCAACGAACCATCGAATATTTTAAATCGATCAATCTTGATGATTTCCGGGCACCCACCCCCAACTACTGAACCCTCCATAGATTTGGTCATCGTTTTCCGTCGCAAAGCACCACATCCGACCCCGATCTTTGTTAGGATAGAATCATGATCGTTCCAAGATTCACACAAGACCGATGCGTTATTCTCTCCGACGGAAGCGTCGAGTCGCTCTTGGCGTGCGCGATGGCTTCTGAGCAGCAACAACTCGCCGGGACTCAACTCAACGCCAATCAAAGCGAATCCTCGATTCTCCTCCCAAGCTGGTGGGAATGGATGCAAGAAATCGATCTGATGATTTCGGCGGTCGATCCAGCGGTTATCCGTCAAGCCAGTGCGTACTCATTGAATATCTACCCTGATCTATCTGTGTATCCCCCCGACGATCAACCAACGCTTGTAAACTCGTCGATCGGCTCGATCCAATCCCGCATGCTCCTCGAAGCTGCTCAGATTGCACTCAAATCAGGAATTCGGAAAGTTGTCTGGCCGATCCGTATTATGCGCCCAGAAACTCAGCAATCAATGGATGAACTTGTCGATGAAATCGGCATCACCATCGACCGGGCAATCCTTGCATCGCGATTAGCATCACTCGATGCAACTCAAGACACCGCGGTTGATGTGGTCATTGAAACGCCATTCGTCGATCTCTCAAATACTCAGATTGCTGACCTTGCAGGCGATATGGCGATCCCGCTCGAGTCTTGCTGGTGGCAGAATGCTCGCACGCTGCCCAATGCCCAGCACCGATTTGAATATTGGTCGATCAAGAGCCTGCGAAGCTCAACGCAGATTGAGACCAAGCCCTTCGCACATCCATCGCCACAATCCTTGGGATAAGTGTCCCCATTGTGATCCAATCGGTTGGGCACACACACTGTCGGTGCGTAAACTAAGCCGATATGTCAACGCTCAACACACAAAACGAATCAACTCGTCCATCATACCTCAGCTCTGCCAAAGGCACCATCGGGCTCTGGTCGCAGACCTTGATCCCGACTACGCGTGAAGCCCCCGGCGATGCAAAGATGCCCTCGCACATCTTCCTTGCCCGCGCAGGATTCGTCCGCCAGGTCGGCGCGGGGATCTACAACTACCTCCCCCTTGCCTGGCGATCACTCCGGAAAATCTCCGAAATCGTCCGCCAAGAAATGGACGCTGCCGGCGCATCAGAAATGCTCATGCCGGCATTGATGCCCATGGAGCTCTATGCTGACACCAAACGCGACCAAGACTACGGCGATCTCCTCTTCACACTCGAAGACCGCCACGGGCGAAAGACCGCGCTCGGCCCAACTCATGAAGAGGTCATCACTGATCTCATGTGCAGCGCACTGACTTCGTACAAGCAGTTCCCACTGAATCTCTATCAGATCCAGACCAAGTTCCGCGACGAAGCCCGCCCACGCGCTGGTTTGCTCCGCTGCCGAGAGTTCATCATGAAGGATGCCTATTCCTTCCACATCGAACTCGAAGGTGAATCGGGTCTTAATGCTGTCTACGACAAGATGTACCAAGCCTACACCAATATTTTCACTCGCTGCGGGCTCAACTTCTCCGCGGTCGAAGCAGACGCAGGACCAATCGGTGGCTCAGCATCGCACGAGTTTATGGTCAACTGCGAGTCCGGCGAAGATACCATCCTTGTGTGTCCACAGTCTGGATATGCTGCCAATGTCGAAAAAGCCGAGATCGGTAAACGCGAATGGTCGTTCGATGTGGCACCAACTAACGATATCGTCAAGCACCACACCCCGGGCATGCCCGGAATCGCCGGCGTAGCCGAGCACCTTGGTGTGCAGGCATCGGGGATGCTCAAATCGATCGTCTTCAAATCCACCGAAGACACCCCGCGATGGGTTGTCGCGGTCGTCCGTGGCGATCATGAAGTCAACGAGGCCAAGGTCCGTGACGCGGTCGGCGTAGGCGTTGAACTCGCACCAGAATCAGAAGCGATGGCCGCCGGCTTTGCGATCGGGTATGTCTCCCCAAAGACCGCCCATACCATCGAGCAAGTATTAGTCGTCGATCCTGACGCACTCGCCTCAAGCGACTGGGCAACCGGTTCCGACGAGAAAGACCATCACATCACCGGGTTCAACTGGTCTCGTGATATGGCATCGCTGATCGCAGACAACAAGATCAAGGTCGCCGATATCCGCAACGCACAAGCGGGTGATCCTTCGCCACGCGCCAACGGCGCCATCCTCGAAGAACGCCGGGGTATCGAAGTGGGGCACATATTCAAGCTCGGCACCAAATACTCAGAAGCGATGGGTCTCAGTGTTCTCGACAAGAACCAGAAAAAGCAAGATGTCATCATGGGGTGCTATGGCATCGGTGTTTCACGCACGCTCTCGGCATGTGTCGAAATGTCGCATGACGACAACGGCGTCATTTGGCCAGCCGCGATCGCGCCGTACCATGTCCAGATTATCGTCATCAAGCCAAAGGCAGAAGGTGTGATGGAGGCTGCTCATGAGCTCGCCAGCGAACTCAGTGCACAAGGCATCGATGTGCTGATCGATGATCGTGATGACCGCCCGGGCTCAAAGTTCAAAGATGCCGATCTTATCGGGCTTCCGGTTCGCTTCATTATCTCGCCTAAGACCATCGAAGCGGGTTCTGTTGAGTTCAAAGCACGATCTGACGAAGGCAAGGCTCAGCTCATCGCACGAGACCAAGCGATTAGTTCGGCACTGGCATCACTGAGCAGCTAACCGGTCAAAACGCCCGAAATGCCTCGAAAAAATGGGTTTGTTGCTTGACAGATCGCCTCGAATCAAGGACGATGGCGTTGTCCTATCCATTTTCTGAAAATGGATCGTTTGTGAACAGGCACCAGAATATCGAGCTCATCACAGGAGTGAACAATAATGAAGAATGAATCACGCACACGCATCAGCGTGCGTTTGGCTATGGCAATCGCCGCGAGTGCAGGCATCGCAGCATCTGTAAACGCCCAATCGATCGCATCACCACAGACAACCACGCTCAAATGGAGCTCGGGTGTCAACCAAACCATGCGTCCGATGAGCGTGTCACAGCTTCGTCAATCGACAACTCAACTCGCCAACCGAGATGACCAATCTCGCGTTCTCGTCACCCTCGCCTATCAGGTGACGACCGCTCAACGCCTAGCAATTGCCCAAGCTGGTCTCCACATGAATACATCACTCGGCGGCACAAGCTACTTTGCAACCCTTGACCAGGGAGCCGACGCGAACTTCCTTTCGCAATCCGCACTCTCAACAATCTCCCAGATCACGATGGCACAAAAGCTGCACATTGATCTCCAAGGCGAACTCATCCATCCGTGGATGCTCTCAGTTGATGATGTCCGCAAATCGCCAGCACTCAAAGAGCTCCATGATTCTGGTTTGATGACCAACGACGAACTCACAGCCCGCGATCTCAACCCATCGGTGGTTGTGGTCGTCATGCTTCATCCTGATGCAAATCAGCAGGTCAATGCAGCACGAATCGCTACTGACTACAACGCTCAGGTTCTGTCGAAGATGAACTCACTCAACGCGATCGTTGTCGCCCTCAAGCCAGACCAGATCAAGCAACTTGCGATGGATGACTCGGTCATGTGGGTCGAGCCGCCGTTGCCTCAGATGGAAGATATCAACGCGTCAAACCGTATCCTCGTCGGCGCAGACACGCTCAATAGCGTGCCTTACGGCCTCGACGGCTCTGGTGTCACCGTGCTCGTCTATGACGGCGGGCGGGCATTCCAGCACCAAGACTTTGGTTCGCGATTGACCGTTGGTCCTTCGGATACATCGAGCGTCTCAAACCACGCAACTCATGTCTCAGGTACGATCGGTGGGGATGGCACCGGCAACTTCAACAACCGAGGCATGGCCCCTGGCGTTGATATTGTCTCTTACGGTTTCGAGCAAGAAGGCGGGCTCCAAGAAGGCTTCCTCTACACCGATCCGGGTGATCTCGAAGCTGACTACACCGAAGCAATTACGGTGCTTGGTGCCCAAATTTCAAACAACTCCATCGGCACCAACACAGCACCCAATGGGTATCCATGTGATTGGACCGGCAACTACAATGTGACAAGCGCACTGATCGACTCGATCGCTCGAGGCGCCATCGGCGATCCATTCCGTATCGTCTGGGCCAATGGTAATGAACGCCAGTCTTCACGCTGTCAAGGCGATGACAACGGCAACTTTGGTCAGTTCTACTCCACAGCACCGCCTGCATGTGCAAAGAACCACATCACTGTTGGTTCGGTCGACTCAGATACCGATCTCACGAGTTCATTCTCATCATGGGGCCCAACAGACGATGGTCGAATCAAACCTGATATCTCCGCTCCGGGTTGTCAGGATGGCGGTGACGGCGGTGTCACCTCGACAAACTCGTCAAACGGCTACTCAACTTTATGCGGAACATCAATGGCCTCGCCGACTACAACAGGTATCTCGGCACTCATCATGGAGCAATACCGCATCACCTTCCCAGATCGCAATGACCTAATGAACGCAACGCTCAAATCCTTGCTCGCAAACAGTGCTGAGGATCGTGGCAACCCAGGGCCAGACTATAAGTACGGCTACGGTTCGATCCGTGGTGTTGCCGCTATTGACACAGTCATCGCTGAAAACATCATCGAATCAGAAGTATCACAAGGCGGCATATACCGCGGAATCTTGATCGTCGGCCCGGGTGAGTCAGAACTCAAAGTGACCATCGCATGGGACGACGCACCGGCTGCACCGGGTGTCACCAATGTACTCGTCAACGACCTTGATCTGCGGATCATTGACGCCAGCGGCAATGCACACCTTCCATGGACACTCGACCCTTCGAGCCCGAACGCGAACGCTGTCCAAGGCACTGCAGACCATCTCAACAACATCGAGCAGGTCTCGATCATGAACCCTGCTCCTGGTGCGTACACCGTCGAAGTGAGAGGATTCAACATCCCGGTTGGCCCAGTCCAAACCTTCGGCTTGAGCTCATCAACCACGCTGATCAACTGTTCATCGGCTGGCATCGCCTCAGTTGGTGGATCACTCTTCTCTTGCTCGGGCACATCCAATGCTCAGGTAGTCGATTGTGATCTCAATACTTCAGATGCCGTCATCGACACCGTCGATGTCATGGTTAGTTCCGATTCACAAATGGGCGGGCCATTGATGCTCACGCTTACAGAAACCGCACCAGAATCAGCAACATTCACCGCGAGTTTCTCATTCTCAGACACCAAGGGTGCTGATGTCCTTGTTTCAGAGGGTGATACGCTCTCGTTGACCTACATCGATGCGAACGACGGCGAAGGCAACACAAATGTCGTCGTGATCTCATCAGCGACAATCGACTGTACCGCACCTGCTGTGATAGCTGCTTCGGCATCGAACATTGGACCCCGTTCAGCAACAGTTGATATCGAACTTGACGAAGCAGCAAGCGTTGTAGTCAACTACGGCACGAGCATGTTCTCACTCAACGATTCGGTCTCCGCTGGATCACTGACAACGATGCACGCTCTGAATGTATCCGGGTTGATAGATGCAACAACCTACTTCTTTACGGTTGAAGCGACAGATCAAGCTGGAAACATGTCAATAGATGACAATGGTGGCACAGGCTATTCATTCACCACGCCAGACATTCCAGATTTCTTTACCGAGCAGTTTGGTAGTGGGCTCGACCTCGAAGGGCTCTCGATCACTTTCACACCAAACGGTACTGCTGAAGCGTATGACGCGACAGTTGAGCCGCTCGTTGATGGAGTTCTTCCGTTTGAACCGACAGATGGTTCAACGGTATTCCTTTCTGATGACGATTCAGAATCAGTGGCGATCACCGGCGGCAACAGCGTCATGCTCTACGGCCAGTCATACACATCGGTCTTCGTTGGCTCAAATGGATATGTCACCTTTGGCTCGGGTGATTCAGTTTACACTGAGTCTTTATCTGAGCATTTCGATACGCCTCGAGTTTCTGCACTCTTCGATGACTTGAATCCTTCAGATTCTGGCACTGTGTACAAGCAACAGCTTGCTGACCGTCTGGTCATCAGTTATGACAGAGTGACTGAGTTCTCTGGTGGAAATCAGAATACCGCTCAGGTCGAACTCCACTTCGATGGCACCATCGTCATCTCGTGGGAACGAATCGATACCATCGATGCGATCTGTGGGCTCTCTGCAGGAAATGGTCAAGATCCTGATTTCCTTGAATCCGACCTCTCAAACTACCCGGCACCAACCAACTGCCCCGCAGACCTCACCGGTGATGGCGAGCTGAACTTCTTCGATATCTCTGCCTTCCTCGTCGCTTTCGGTGCATCGGACCCGATCGCAGACTTTGATGAAAATAGCGAGTTCAACTTCTTCGATGTCGCTGCATTCCTCGCGGCATTCAGCGCCGGTTGCCCATAATCTGATCGATTCTGATCCGCATAAACCTTCCTCAGCCCGGAGAGCAATCTCCGGGCTTTTTCGTGTCATTTTACAAGTTCAAAGCACCGCCGGCGAGTCTATCATCGCACATGAATATCCCCGAATCAGTCAACATCCTCCTCATCGGTGGCGGCGCCCGCGAGCACGCCCTTGCGCTCGGATTATCCAAATCCCCGCACATGGGCACCCCCTACGCCAGCGATATGACCAATCCAGGGATCGCTCAACTCGCCGTGCCTGTGGATATTCCGGTTATTGGCAAAGAACTCTACCGGCTTGTCCAGTTCTGTGACCGTGTAGACATCGGGCTCGTGGTCATCGGCCCAGAAGACCC
>JAESSR010000090.1 GCA_016764015.1 Phycisphaerales bacterium | reverse complement strand
CTAACCCAATCTCAGTTGGTCAGTTCGCTGGCACCACTGTTGATAACGCTGGTACACCAACAACAACTATCGTTGTTGACATCAGTGGCATGAACAGCTGGGACGCAGCTGGCGCAGTCGTTAATGAGTTCCTCGCAGTAGGCCTCGCAGTCGGCGCTGAAGTTACTGGCCTCGGCTGGGATGTCACCCTCTCCACCTTCGGTGGCAGCTGGGCATCAGAAGCACAAATGGACTTCGAAGGCCAAGTATTCTTGAATGTTGGTGCTGGCGACGATTTCTCAGTTTCCGGCGCAGCATACTCATCAGGCGGCATCCTTGATCTTTCCGATCTCGGCATCGCCAACATCACCCTCGGCGGTGACGGCGTGCTCGATATTCAGGCTCAGGAAACATTTGACGATGTCGGCGGCGCAATCGACGCAACCTACGGCTCAGGCAGTACCTTGACTCTCGCAGTCGTCGGTATTCCTGCTCCAGGTTCACTCGCAGTCCTCGGACTCGGTGGCCTCGTTGCTGGTCGTCGTCGTCGCTAATCCGACATATGGGATAGTGAGCCTATTTCTTGCCTGACCCGGTTGGCAGTGTTTGCCAAAGACAGGTTCACCATTCCTAAAAAATATAAAAACCCTCGGATTCACTTCCGAGGGTTTTTTCTTGTTGAAATTATTTGCAGCACTTTCAGATTACCCAAATTAACACCCTTCATATTGCACTCTCATGCTAAGCAATTCACCAATCGGTGTTTATGCCAATAATATTTTTGATTTGCAAGACAATTGGTATTGACAAGCCCAGATTATCCTCTATTCTACTCTTGTCTCGGGTGGTACATCTGAGATAAGAGAGCGTCGACGCGCGGAGCGTCGGCAGGAATTCCTTTTAGAAAGAGAGAATCAAAATGAAGAAAACACTCGCACTCGCAGCAATCGTTGCAACAGCTGGCATGGCTACTGGTCAAACCCTCGTCATCGATGTTTCCGGCGCACAGAGCTTCGGTTTCCAAGGCGATCCAATCAACGAAATCATGAATGTTCTCGTTGGTGCTGGCGCTAACATCACCAACATCGCTTGGGATGTCAACTTGACCACATTCGGCGTAAGCTGGGCTGAAGAAAACACAATGGGCTTCTTCGGCAACAGCGTTGCAATCAACCCAGGTCTCGGTGACGCATTCACCGTTATCAACGCAAACTACGCTGGTTCAATGGCAACCAACTTCACCCTCGGTGGCGACGGCAACCTCGACATTGAGTTCTACGAAGTAGGCTTCGATGACAATGCTGGCGCAGTTGACTCGTTATACGAGTCCGGCTCAACAGTCACCATCACTTACACACCTGCTCCAAGCGCACTCGCAGTCCTCGGACTCGGTGGCCTCGTTGCTGGTCGTCGTCGTCGCTAATCCGACCGTCGATGGACATGATTGAACTAAAGATCAATCGATGATTGATCCAAAGCACAATGAAAACCCTCCGGAGAAATCTGGAGGGTTTTTTTACACCAACTCGCTGAACATGTCTTTGGTGCCAGTGCCCTCCGTCAGCCCGAAGGGTGAAGGAGGTTCATCCTAACCACATTCAACTATCAAAAAACGCCCACCGATCTGGCAGGCGATTGAAGAGTCGTTCTGTCTGTTTTTTTGCTTAGCTTCGACCGAGCCCAACAGGCTGAGGCTTGACCGCATGACTCGGTGATACGCTGATCCCCAAGGGTACACGCTTGCCGTTGCTATCGGTTGGTGGCATGCCTTCTTCATCGATGTGCCTTTGGATCGCCATGACGCCTTCGATGAGCATCTCAGGACGCGGCGGGCACCCAGGGACATACACATCAACCGGGATGAACTGATCCACGCCTTGTACAGTCGCGTAGGTATCGAACACGCCGCCGGTGGATGCACAGGCACCCATCGAGATTACCCATTTGGGCTCGGGCATCTGTTCGTAGATCCGTTGGAGCACGGGGAGCATCTTGGTCGTGACGCGCCCAGCAACGATCATCAGATCCGCCTGACGGGGCGAGAACCGCATGACCTCTGCACCGAACCGGGCAAGGTCATACCGAGAGGACGCGGTGGCCATCAGTTCGATGCCGCAGCAGGCTGTAGCGAATGGCATCGGCCAGAGGCTCGATCTGCGTGACCAGTTGACCACCCGCTGAAGCTGGGTCAGGAGTACATTGTCAGTGGTAATGGCGCCTTCGATGCCCATAGATATGCTCCAAATCGGTCGCGAGTAAATGTTCGGCAGCAACTGCCCAATCACATGAACGAGTATATGCGATGTCGGCTCATAATGCGATGATCGCGACAGGATCATGGCATGAATCAGGCTGCAGATTCGTCGGCTTCGATTGTATCGGTTGGCCAATCGGTGCTCTCGATGAGCTCAGTTGCTTTTTCATGTTCATCAAAGCGGAACACACACATGGTGCGCTCGTTGACCTTTGAAACAGGCACGAAATAGCAGTATCGGACATTGATTCGGTTGTCGGTCATCAGCACCGCAAGGTCTCTTACGACCCCTGGGCGATCTTCGACGGATATGCCTACGACGGGTGCTTCGACGACTGGTCCGACGCCTGCATCGACCATTGATTCGCACACTTGGCGCAGTGCAGCTTCTGGATGACCCAAGAGCCTGACACATCCGCGATCGAGGTGTTCGGTGGTTGAGATCGAGATGATTTCGACCCCGCCAGCCATTGCAGCATCGAGGAGCCCAGCGAGTTCGCCGGGGCGTTGATGAAGATAAATTGAAAACTCGGTGAGTTGAATATAGTTCATTTGGGCGGGAAGCATAGGCGCAAACAGTGTTTAAAGCACGCCCTCACCTCTGATCAACTCTGTTTTGATTTCGTGGACAAAATAGGGGCATGACCTGGTTTCTCATCTGGCTTGTCGATGAGATCGGCCAACGACATCCCTTCGCATACCCCCGCGGCTGCCTCTTTGATCCCCTTTGGAAGCATCGAGTCTGCACCTGTGAGTCTGAAGGAATCTACACGATGGGCAGCTTTGAGGACATCATTAAGCTCGATGTTCTCTGACGGGCGTGCGGGGGTCCACCCGAGCAGCGATTCACCTTT
>JAESSR010000089.1 GCA_016764015.1 Phycisphaerales bacterium | reverse complement strand
TTCTTTCCCTCCTCGCCCCGGGCGCGCGCCTGGTCATCCCCGCCGAGTGCTACCGGCACTCGCGGGATTTCGCCGAGGGGATCCTCGCCCGCTACGCCGAGGACGCCGCACGGCTGGCGGGTCTTCGGGCTTTCTGCGGACGGCTTCGTTGGGGTTAAAGATGACCGAGAGCACCATGCCATTCTTTGAGCCACTCGAAGTGAGCTTGAGGGGTATGCTCGTCATCTTGTCGCTTGAAATTGAGACTTCTCCCGAGAGCTTGCGCCGACGGTCTTCAACATCGAGCTTGGCGCACTTCTTCCAGAAATCAATGATCTGCACCGCGTCAGCTTTGGCCAGCGGCTCGCCCGCTTGGCGGACACCATCGACGAGCAACGAAGCCGCATAGGTGTTCTCATTGGCGGGGATGATATCGATCTGTGACGCGTTGACACCCAGCCCGTGGATCACGATTTCTTCCGCTGCCACACGCACGGCATACGCGCTGACCTCTTTGGCGGGAGGCATGACTTTCATTTTGTCGGCGCCAACGATGATCAACTCCGAAGTGCCCATCTTCTTGGCTTCACGCTTGTCATCGCGCCGTTTGGACATCTCGGAGAAATCGAGTGTCAGCTTGGCATGATCAGCGATTCGCTCATCCTTATTGGCAATACTGATAAAGATTCCGATATCGATCGCAAAGAGTGCTGTGATCCCAAAGAACCCGGCTGCGAATCCGACGATCCCACCCATCGGGAGCATCACAAGGATGGCGATTGCAGCAACGGCAAAGCCCATATGGATCGCGTTCCATTTTTCTTGTCCTAAGAAGAATCGCTTGGCATGCTTGTCGAGAATCGTCGAAAGCATCCATGCCCATCCAAGGAAGGGCATGAACAATACCAAAGGCTTCCACCATGAGACCAACGAATAGGTTTCCCCAGCCGCCAGCGTCAAGAGCGATGAACCCAGCGATGAACCCAGCGATGAACCCAATGATGAACCTGAACCCAGTGTCAATGATGCACTGAGCGATGGGATAAGTGAACCCATCGGTTCCGAGAATGAAATGAGCATGGAATCGAGCACCGTCGTATCCTCTCCAAAGTCGTTTTTGTCAGCGATCGCTCATGCACATCGCTGAGATAGGCAACGGCATCAAATGCGTGCCAACCTGATTTTCTATGCCGTCTATTGTAGAGCCACTTCTCACTCAGCACCATCGTTTTTGAGATCGATCCGACATCCAACAAGGGCAATGTCTGTGTGCTCAAAAAGACCCGATATGCTCAATCTGTCAAATTAGGCAAACTTCTTGAGCTTCATCTGCAACTCGTCGGTATTTGGTGATGCTTCGAGTGCTGTCCGCATATGGATGTATTCCTCTTCAACAAGTCTGACCAATGAGTCATTAAAGTCGATCATCCCGATCTGCTTGGCCTCGATCGAGTTGAGCACATCACGCAGATCGCCTTCGCGTTCTTCGAGGATGTACTTCTTGACCACGCCGTTATTGATCAGGATTTCGAGCGCCGGGATACGGAAAATCTTCTCGTGCAATGTTGGCAGCAGCTTTTGGTACACAAACGCACGCATCTGGAACGCCAAAATCTTGCGAACCTGATCTACTTCTTCTTGCGGGAAAAGCCCGTAAATACGACTAAATGTTTGCGTTGTCGATGAAGAGTGAATCGTCCCGAATACCAAGTGACCCGTTTCTGCAGCGTGGAGAGCGGCTTCAAAGGTTTCTTGGTCACGCATCTCACCGATCAACACCACATCGGGGTTCTCACGAACCAATGCACGCAATCCGGTCTTAAAGTCCAAGCAATCAAGCCCGATCTCACGCTGGTTGATTGTCGCTTTTTTATCTTCAAAGATGTATTCAATCGGATCTTCGAGTGTCAGAATATGCACACTTTTGCGTGCGTTGATGTAATCGATCATCGAAGCGATGGTCGTTGATTTACCAGAGCCCGTCACGCCGCAGAGCAGCACAATCCCCTGAGGCTGAAGCGCCACTTCCGACATGATCTCAGGCAAGTACAACCCTTCAAAGGGCAGAATCTCTGAGGTAATGTTTCGAGCTGCGACCGAGATCGTACCGCGGGCCTGGAAGAGGTTGACACGGAACCGATGCTTCGCGTCGTAGTTGTACGCAAAGTCAACCGATCCAAACTTGTGCAAATCCTTCATCTGCTCTTGGGTCAGAATCTCCTTGGCGATGCCGAAGAACTCTTCCGCAGAGACCGGGTCAACATCCATCGATTTGAGCACGCCTCGCATGCGGATTTTGGGCTTCTGGTTCGACTTCATGATGAGGTCCGAAGCTCCGAACTTGATTGTTGCTTTGAGAAAATCGCCCCAACGCGTCGCGTGCGGGTCTTTTTTGGCAAGTCTGGGATCGAGATCGACATGTCCTGCCGACGCGGTAGAAGAGGGGGAATCTGTCACGCTCATTATTGAAAAGTCCTTGTATCTCAGGCCGATGCACATCGAGTCATTTGTGTGCATTCAGCGGGGTCATCTATACTATGCGTCCCAACTCGATGCTCAGCGAACGACTGAGCGTATGTTTTGGATTCGTGTATTTGGCTCTCAAATGCGTCGAATGAAGCATGTGGTGTGTGTGGGGGTGGTGAGTACCCTGATCGAACTGAACTACTTGAAAAAATATCGCAGTCAGCGTTTTCTGTTCGGTTGAAGTCTCGCTTTGGTTCCCAAGAATACGGCTCATTTCAAGCATTTCAACATGATGGAGTACTGTTGAAGTGGGGGAGATATTCCATTTGGGGCATAAAAAAAGCGGATCCATCTTTGGATCCGCTCTGTAGAGAGTATTGGATGATGCAGGATCAGCGTATGCTGAGCCGCTTACTTCGCGCCGACTGGCTCAGATTCTTGATCCACGGTGCCCAAGAAGTTGGCTTCGAGCTCAACTCGAATCTTTTCCATCGCCTTGTTCTGGATCTGACGCACGCGTTCCTTGGTGACGCCGATGATCTGCCCGACCTGTTCGAGGGTCATGGGTTTCTCCATGCCTCCGGTTTCGAGCCCGAATCGGTGTTCAAGTACAGTTCGTTCGACACCCGTGAGTTCTGCCCGGTTGGCGACGACGATCTCACGGACTTCCGATGCGGTGTCCTTTTCAAAGTCGGCCCGTTTGGTCTCGAGGAAGTTTGACTTCTCGAGCTTCGGATCGAAATCTGTTGGGAACCGCTGACGATACTTGCTCAGCTTCATGCCCTGACGCGAGAACGCTTTGAGAATCGCCCGGCACGCATAGGTCGAGAACTTGAACCCTCGCCCAGCATCGAACTTATCTACAGCACGCAAGAGCGCCATATTGCCTTCGGATACGAGATCCGCAAAGTCAACCTCGCTCATCCGGGTGCGTTTAGCCATCGCCAAGACCAACGCGAGATTGGTTTCAGCGATCTGCTCGCGGTAGCGTTCAGATTTGCGGTACCAATGAAGAAGCAAGTCGGCCTGTTCAGGTGTTGGCTTCTTCTCTGGGCGGGCCCAAGCTTCCATCTGCAGCTTGTACACACGGTAGCGTGAGTAGTTGAACTGGTGGAACAACACGCGTTCCTCGGCACCGGTCAAAATGACCTGCTGCGAGGACTTCACTGTCCGTGTCCGCGTGATCGACGAAATATCGTCCATCACCGGGTGATACCAAGTGGTATCGGGCAACGCGATATCTGGCGAATCTTCATAGATGTTCTGCTCGGCGTCTTCTTCGTAGAAGGCTTCCGAATCGATGAAGTCCTGTTCTTTGATCAGAATCTGATTGAGCAAACGCTCATCTTCATGTGAGAGTTGACGCGCGGTTTTGCCCGCGCGGGTGGATGTACGCGACACCCCCACACGATGCCGACGGCGCATCTGCTCAAGTGGACTCGGGTTGTTGCTGGTTGCTTGCATCATGCTGTCTCCAACCGCTACGATCCTGCAGCGGTCTTTTTCTGTTTTCCAACGCTCCGATTTCACCAGGCTGAATATTCAACAGCCAAGCACCCATCGTTGCGTGAGTGTTTAATTCAAGATGCCCAAAAGAACATCTTACCGTCACAACTTGCTCTGATTCGTACCCAATTCACTATGGAATCCTGCCAGATACGATTCAACCGAGTTGTCCTTCACCCATTACCTGAATACCCGTTGAAGGGGTCATATCTGG
>JAESSR010000088.1 GCA_016764015.1 Phycisphaerales bacterium | reverse complement strand
TGCCTTGAGCACGATCATCCCTCGCGGGCGAACCATCTTCATCGCGGTTTCTAAACTCTTGGGATCCATCGTAGTATCAATCACCACATCTTGATCGTGGCGACGCCCAACATCGTTGAGGTTGCGATGTTTGATCCCCCACTTGGCGCACAGCTCGAGCCTTTGGGCATTGATGCCCAGTAGTCGGACCGATGCGTTGAGCTTGGTCATGACCTGTGCGGACAATAATCCGGACAATCCTTCACCGAGCACCGTGATGAAAGGCTTGCCCTCCATGTGCACGATCTGTGACGCATGAACCGCAGCGGCCAATGACGAGGCAAAGACCGCCCGATCGTCTTCGATCTCATCGGGCACCTTCACCAAGTTGCGCGTTTCGAGGATGAATCGCTCAGCGAGACAACCATCTCGATTCTGCAATCCAAGGATCGCACGATCAGGATCATGATTGGCGAGCCCTCGCCGAGCCATTTCTGACCCGGTATCAGCAATATTGACATTGCCGACAACACGGGCACCGATCCAGGTCGGATCGTCGGCTTGCTCAACCACGCCAACAAACTGATGCCCGAGCACACCCTCATACGAGCGTTCACCCTTGCACACTGCGGTGTCTGCCTGTCCGATGAGCACCCGCGTTGGGCGGATCAATGCCTGCCCAACGCCTGCGGCCAAATCGGGGGCGCTGCGATCAAGAAAGACTTCTGAGTTGACCATTCGGACTGCGAGCAAGCGATGCACTCCATCATGAGATACGGAATCGGCGCACCATCGTCGCCGATACAGTGAGTATCGAATAGATCACCCTGGCGGTGCAAAGCTATGTGTAAATAGGATGATTCTCGGACTCAACCCATGCGGCGCAAGCGTCAGAAGAGGCAAGATTAGGGGGCTGCTTCGGGTGCCACTGCTTGATCGTCTTCGACAAACGGTGTCTTCCCAAAATCGCCTCACTGAATAAGAACACTGCTTGCCGAAGACGATCAAGCAGTGGCACCCGGAATATGATCAGTTTAATGATCGATCATCGGGTCCATCCCCACAGGGATCGAAGTCGTCTCGTTGGGTGGAGGCGGGATCAGCGGGAGATATTCAACGAACCGTTTTTTGCGGTTAAAAACCGGATAGGTATACGGCTGGGCACCCGCAAAGAGGTTGTCTGTGTTCTTGTACCAATCGATCCACGCTGGGCGATCGAGCCCGAAGCTCTGCCCGGTCAGGATCATCAATGAATGCTGAACTCGATTATTGACGACCAATCTGGAATCTTGCAGTGCGCCGACGAGCGCTTGGACGACCATCATCTCGCGGTACTGCCCTAATGCATCGGCAGCCGCTGCCCTGATATCTGCTTGGGATTCATGGTCTTGATTCATCGCGTGAACCAATGGCTCGATCGCGTCGGCGCTGTGTACACGCTGGAGAGCGCGGGCGGCTTCGAGACGGACATTGTCGTTCTCGTCGTTTAATGCGGTGATGATCAGATCAACATGCTCCGGGTCACCATGACGCCCGAGCGCCCGCACCGATGCGGAACGCACACCTGAATCTGGATCGCTCATCCCGTCGATGTAGAGCTCGATATAAACGCCTTGCCCACCAAAGTCTGCATTTGAAAGCAGCGTCGTGCCCACATACCGGTTTTCTGGGCTGAACTGATCCGTTGCCATGTTGGCGGCTTGGGTCGGCGAAGTCTGAGGCGAAAACACCCGGAGCAAGCTCGTTGTTCCGCGTGGAACATTGTCGAATGTGTTGCATCCAACAAGCGTCAGGACGCCTGTGAATGCCAGAGCTGAGGATGTGAAAAGAGCGGTTGTGCGCATGCCTAAGTATATCGAGTCAATGCGAGAAACGGCATGAAACATGGACATTTCTGTTCATGTCCGTTCATGAAACTGTGTAAAAGCCTGCTAACAAATCTGGGAGCAGACTAGGTCGTGTCTGACGGCTCTTTCCGGGTGGCCCGACGGAGGATTCTTCTCCTCCTTCGGGATCGGAGTCATTGATTATCTACCCGAAGGAGCCGAAGACAGCTCCGACGGGGCACCCAGAAAAAACGCTCCATGAGCCGTCAGGCACGATCTTCAGCATTCGTCCACAATCAGGTATAAAGCGACCCAGATTCGATCCCTTGATCCCGAAGGGCGATTGGTGTATCGAGGATTTCTTTGAGGATCATCGCCTGGCGGATCGAAGAAGGTGTACGGAGCATCGAACGGGCAGATTGTGCCTCCCCCTCGCGACGACTCGATTTACGAATTTTCGCATCTGATCCCAGTTCATACGCTCGTTCCTCTCGGCTCATCTCAGCGAGTGAGGGAGAAGGAGCAGGTACAGGGCGGCTTACTGGTGTGCGTTTACGGAGGGTCGGGGACGGTTGCGAAATCGCAACCACTGTTGGCCGGCGCATCTGTTGGCGGGCAGTTGGAGCCGCTGATCGACGCAGAGTGGGCTGCTGAGGACGAAGTTGAGGCTGTGATTGAGGAGCCCTGACCCGCTGCTGAGGCTGTGATTGTATCGGAAACGGTGGCAAGTTGGGATGATTCTGTGAAATAGTCGATGGTGCTCTTGGTGCAGCGAGAGTTGCCCGCTTCTCACGCAAGGCTCGGAGCTGTTCCATGCGTTCCTGGCGGAGTTTTTCAATCCGCTCTTTACGCTGGGCATCGGGATCGACCTGAGGTGCTCTTTGCGTTTGCGAAGCAAGCGGACGCCCGGTGCGCAAGGCTTCTTGCTGTCGACGCTGATTCTCATGGTTGGCGTCTCGGCGGGCACGCTGTTGATTGGCTTTTTGTACCAATCGCACAGCGACATTGAATAACCCACCACCGATGATGATGATTAAAAACGCGTTGCCCATTATCCAACCAATGATGTTTTGAAGCACGGCACAAGTATATCGCCAAAGTACGCCTGTTGTGCGCACAAACCGGATCAATCCTGATCTGGAATCAATGCCCACCGCCCGCCAGCGAGTTCATGCCTGCGAATTTGGACATCAAAAACCGCTGAAAGAACATCCTCAGTCAAGATATCCGAGGCTGAACCTTGGGCAGCCAGCTCCCCGACTTGATTGAGCACAATCGCATCATCGGCCCATCTCGCTGCACTCGTCAGGTCATGGATCACCACCCCGATGCCGATTCCGGTTTGGGCAAGTGCCTCAAATGCTCCCATAGATTGCAACGCATGCTTCGGATCCATCGCTGAGCACGGCTCGTCAGCGAGCAGGTAGCCACTCGGATTCCCCGCGATCTGCACCCACGCACGAGCGATCGAAACCCGTTGTTGTTGGCCGACGCTCAGGTGCCCATAGGGTTTCGATGGGATTTCAGCGAGTTCAAAGCGAACAAGGGCATCATCGATCCGTTGGCGATCGCTGCCGATCGCATGGGTGCCAAACTCAACCACTCTGCGGACAGAGAAGTCAAAAGCCAGGTTTGGTCTCTGCTCGATAAACGCGATCTGCCTTGCTCGATCAGTATGAGCGTATGCCGACAGGCTTTGGGAATTGAGTTCAATTCGCCCTGATTCGGGTGTTCGGAGCCCCGCGAGGAGTCGGATGAGGGTCGATTTGCCGCTGCCATTGGGCCCGACGATAGCGGTAATTGCACCCGATCTGATGGTACAGGAGATGCCTTTGAGGACGAGTGGGCCCTTTGTGTATCGGAATTGGACTTGTTTCGTCTCGATAGACATGCAATGATCGTATACCACAGGCGATTGCTTCACCAAAAGGGTGGGCAAATGCCGATCTACGCTCCGATTGCGAATCGTTTTCTAGTACGAGCAATGCGAGCGCTACACAAAAGAACAGGATTTTTATGCCAGGCCGATTCCGGGACCGTTTGGTCTCCCACATTTCACACGACACCTACACCCCCAAGCCGATCCCATTGGTCGCCAAGGAACTCAACATCGAAGATGTCAAGGAGTTTGGCATTGCCGTGCGTGAACTTCATGAAGCGGGTGTGATTGATCTTTCCGAGACCGGCAAGATTCAGCTGCCGTTCCGCCCTGATGAGGGCGAGTTGATCGGGCAGTTCCGAGGCACCGCTTCGGGCGTTGGGTTTGTGATTGCTTCTCAGAAGATGCACGGCTCGGATATTTTCATCCCGCCTCAATATACATTCAATGCGCTCACCGGCGACACGGTCAAAGTGTACTTCGAGCGCGACCAACGGCGAGAGAATCGCTTGGGCACGATGGAACGCCAGTATGCTGGCGAGGTGATTGATATCGTCGCACGCAAGCGTGCCCAGTTTACTGGTGAGATCGACAAACGCGATGGACGCTGGTTGGTGTATCCTGACGGACGCGAGCTCACCGAGCCGATCGTTATTCGCGATGCGGATTCGAAGAATGTAAAACCCGGCGACAAGGTCGTCATCGAGATCGTTGAGTATCCAGAGAACGGTCGGCTCGCCAAAGGCGTGATCACCAAGGTGCTCGGCGAAGCCGGTCAGCCCGATGTCGAAACCCAAGCAGTCATCGCGGCGTACTCATT
>JAESSR010000087.1 GCA_016764015.1 Phycisphaerales bacterium | reverse complement strand
GATAAGCTCGCCAAGTTGATCCCCGAAGAGCTGGGGATCACGCTGGATAAGGCGCTCGAGCAGGAACCAGATCTGAAGGACTGGTACGACACAGACCCGATGGTCAAGAGGGTGATTGATACCGCGCGGACCTTCGAGGGGCAGGCAAGGCATTCGAGTGTGCATGCGGCGGGTGTGATCGTGGCGACGCGGCCGTTGCATGAGGTGGTGCCTTTGTACAAGGCGGCGGGCGCTGAGGATCACGAGATCATCACGCAGTGGGATGGTCCAACTTGTGAAATGATGGGTTTGCTCAAGATGGACTTCTTGGGTTTGCGAACCCTGAGTGTCATCGAGCGGGCGCGACAGGAGATCCAAGAATCGTTTACTGAGGAACAGATCTGGGCCGCGGTTGGGAAAGAGAAGGCGCTCGGGGCGGATCATCCGCTCGATCTCGATCGTTTGGAATACACAGATCCAATTGTGTTTTCTATGTTCCAACGGGGCGATACCACGGGCGTGTTCCAGTTCGAATCGGGGGGGATGCGCAAGCTTCTGAACTCGATGAAGCCCGACCGGTTGGAGGATCTGATCGCTGCCAACGCGTTGTTCCGTCCCGGTCCTATGGACCTGATTCCGGATTACAACCGACGCAAGCACGGCACGGAAGAAGTGCCCAAGGTGCACGAGATTGTCGATCGGTTTACGGCCGAGACTTATGGCGTGATGGTGTATCAGGAACAGGTCATGCAGATCGTGCATGAGCTTGGCGGGATCCCGCTCCGTAGCGCGTATTCGTTGATTAAGGCGATCAGCAAGAAGAAGGTCAAGACGATTGATGCCGAGCGTCCAAAGTTTGTCGATGGTGCTGCGGAGAAGGGCTTAGAAAAGAAGAAGGCGGAAGAGCTCTTTGAGTTGATCCTCAAGTTCGCAGGGTACGGTTTTAATAAATCGCATTCGACGGGCTATGCGATTGTTGCGTATCAGACGGCGTACTTGAAGACTTATTTTCCGAGCCAGTACATGGCTGCGTTTTTGAGCTTTGAATCCCAGGCACAGAAGATCAGCGATTGGATCCCGTATCTTGAGGACTGCAAGCGATTGAAGTTTGTCGATCCCAAGACGGGCGAGGAGTTAAGATCGGGCGTCGAGGTGCTTGCGCCGGAAGTGAACCATTCCAAGCCCGACTTCGGTGTGGTGTATGGCGATGACGAAGAGCACACGCCGAGCAGTGGACAGATTATGTTTGGATTGAAGGCAATCAAGGGCGCGGGGAGCAAGGCGATCGGAGGCATCGTCAACGAACGCGACTTTGGAACGGATAAAGAGAATCCTGAGCGCAAGGTCTTCAGCAGTTTGTTTGAGTTCTGCGAGCGGGTGCCCAGCGGCAGTGTGAACAAGGCGACGATCGAGGCGTTGATCAAAGCCGGCGCGTTTGACAATATGTACACGCGCGATCAGCGGGCATCGTTGGTGGCGTCGATTGAATCTGCGGTGAGTGCTGGGCAAACGGTGGCTGCGGATAAAGCGGCGGGTCAGGGCGCGCTCTTTGGTGGTGGCGATGAGCCCGAGCCAACGCAGGTTGAGTCTGATGCGATGTTGGCGAAGGTTGAGCCTTGGAGCGAGGCGGAGATTCTCAAGCAGGAGAAGGACACGCTGGGGTTCTATGTGTCGAGCCATCCGATGGAGGGGTGGAACCACTGGGTGCGGGCGTTTACGCATACACGGGTGGGTGATCTCAAGAAGCTCGCCCAAGACAAACGCGTGATCGTCGCGGCGATGGTGCAGAGCACCCGGATCATCGTGATGCGCAATGGACGCAACGCCGGGCAGAAGATGGCGATCTTGACGATCGAAGACGCGACAGGGACGGCTGACGCGGTGATGTTCAGTAATGTCTATGGTCAGTTCGGGCACTTGCTTGAGGACGATCAGCCTAAGTTCTTCATGGGGCGGCTGGATCACTCCCGAGGCGATGCCCAGATCATTGTTGATCGATTAGTACCGATCGACGGGCACCCGCTTGAACAGGGTACGGTGCAGGTGATGGTTCGCCCTGATCGGCTCAATGGTGATGTCCAAGATCGGCTTGAAGCGGCGAAGGCATTGTTGAAGGAGCCGATTGATCCCAGTGACTTATCATTGGGCAAGTCGGCGCGTCCGGTCGAAGTGATTGTTGAGACCCCCGATGCGTGGGTATTGGTTGAGCCCAAGGCTGTGGGGAAGGTGACGCTTCGCCCAGAGCTGGTTAAAATGCTCGCTGGGGAATTGGGAGTGGATTCTGTTCGGCTTGCGGGCGGGGTGAGTGTTGAGCTCAATAAAGAGGATGATCGTCGGAAGAAGTACGCGAAGGCGTGAGCTTCTGAAGGTTCACCCCATCCACCTCGTATCAAGATCGTGCTCGATGCCGAGCAGGTCCAATGCTTTGCCGGCGATGAAATCGATGAGGTCGTTGATGCACTGTGGGTTGAGGTAGAGCCCTGGGTTTGTTGGGGCGATGATCGCGCCGGCTAAGGTCAAGGTGCGCATGTTTTCGATGTCGATGAGGTTCAGAGGGGTTTCGCGGTGGCAGACGATCAGCCTTCGGCGTTCTTTGAGGGTGACAGCGGCGGCGCGGGTGAGTAGATTCGATCCTGAGCCCGTGGCGATGGCACCCATCGATGTTGATGAGCAGGGGAGGATGACCATGCCTTCGTTGAGAAAGGAGCCCGTAGCGATGACGGCTCCGACATCTTTGTTGGGATGGACGATCAATAAGGATCGGTAGTGCTCGGCGTGGGGATTGTTCTTGTCAAACTCGGCCAGGTGCGGGCACAGGGATTCGAGGGACACTGAAGAGATGTTCATTTCATCAACGAGTAGGCGTTTGCCGAAGTCGGTGACGACGAGGTGGACCTCGTTGCCTGTGATCAGGAGTTGGTCGAGCAAGCGGATGGCGTAGACAGCTCCCGATGCGCCGGTGATCCCGACAATATAGCGTTTGCCTGTGGGCGAAGCGGGCCGATCGGGCAGCGGAGATCGGCGAGGCTCGATAGGCGTATTACTTGATGGGTTGGGTGGCTGATGGGTTGGCATGGTGAGATCATATCGAAGTTGAATGCTTGGGGGGTGTGTTGTGCGTGGTTCTGATCTATGATAGTGCACGGACGCATGTCGGTGGGGCGACTCACCCGGGAATACAAAGGCAGGACAGCATGAAACGAAGACTTTATAGCACAATAAGCGTGATTAGCATGACCGGCTTGACCGGCTTGGCCGGGATGTCATTGTTTGGGACTGGGTGCGTGAGCTATACCAATGTGCCCGTGCCTGCCAGTGCCCCGGCGTTTAAAAACGCGAACCACATGCAATCGATCTCGGTCGTGACAAGGGCGCTTGAAGCTGTCATCGCAGAGCACGAGGTTGTTGGCGACTATGCGATCAACCTACCCGTCGGCACAACTCCTGAGACTTTCGACAAAATCATTGCCAAGTTGCCCGCTGGTGCAACGATGCCTTTCGATGGCATGAGCACCGACATGCCGACCTATCACATCGGAAGGGTCTGGATTCGTGCATCCGATGCCAAGGTCGATGTGATCTACCCATTTACAGGGCTCGATGGGATCACGACCGATCAGAATGTGACGGTCTGGCTCAGCGGCGGCGTTCGCAGGTGGAAAGCGTATCGGCAACAGCATTGGACAGCGGGGACAATCCCGACGCCTCCGGTGTATGTGCCCGCTTGGAACGATGATGCCCAGCCAGAAATACAGAGTTCTGAGATGGTCGACGAGATGATCCAAGAAGATCAGCCTGCAATAGTGACAGAACCAACAGCACAACCCAAACCCAATATCGATGAACACAACGAAGCAGGAAACGGATACCGAGAGGTTCCTGTCGAGAACTAACTTCGCAAAGATTCACCAAGCTGGAGCGCGCCATGTGGAACGGGCATCACCTGATCTCGATGGAAAACGCAGACGCGTCACAAGCACGCGCACTTCTCTCGTTGGCTCATCATGACGACTTTGATCCCGCAACACTTGCGGGGCGTTCGGTTGCGAACTTGTTCTTTGAAGATTCAACCCGTACACGGGTCAGCTTCTCGCTTGCGGCCCAGCAACTCGGCGCTCATGTGCTCGATCTGACAAGCAAGGGATCATCGCTCTCTAAAGGCGAAACGCTGCTCGACACCGCGTGGACAGTTGAAGCGATGGGTGTCGATGCACTGGTGATTCGTTTCGGCGAATCGAGCGCTTGTCGGCAGATTGCAGAGCAGGTAAAGATACCGGTCATCAACGCGGGCGACGGCAAGAATCAACACCCGACCCAAGCATTGGCCGACGCGTTGACGATCGGGCGATCATTGAAATGCAATACTGATTGGGATTTTTCGGGGCTGTGCGTTGCGATTGTTGGCGATGTGGTTTCATCACGCGTTGCAGGGTCGAACATCGGACTACTCAATGCGCTCGGCGCAAGCGTTGTGGTGATTGGTCCAGAGGCGATGGCGCCCGATTCGATGAGTTCGACAGGACGCGAAGTTGTGCATGATCTTGATGCGGTGGTCGATCAGGTCGATGTGATGATGATGCTCCGCATCCAGTTTGAACGCGGCGGCGGCGAGGGGCTCGCATCGAAAGATCAATACCACCAATCGTTCGGGTTAACCAAAGCGAGGGCAGATCGGATGAAGCAAGACGCGATCGTGATGCATCCGGGCCCGATGAACCGAGGCGTCGAAATCGCAGGCGAGGTAGCCGATGGTGATCGGAGCGTGATACTCGATCAGGTGAAACATGGCGTATTGGTGCGCAAGGCAGCACTGGCGACGGCAATCGCTTCGGATTGAGATTGATGATTGTTAGTTAGATGAAGATTTATGAAGCGGTCTGGTGCTTGGGCGTGCTCACCGCATTGATGTCTTTGATCCACCACCGCGTGCCCGGAAACTGGGTGTGAAGCACATCGAGCAGTTCATGCGAAATCAACGCATGATTCGCAGGCTTGTTGTTGAGATGAGTGATGACGCCGGCTTTGGAATCAAGGTAAACCACGCCGACAGCCAATGCAAGCCGAGGATCGCTCGGCACGCTCTGCGTGTGCGTTGATCCCGTGTGATCGATCCACCAGTTGAGTTCATTGGTCGGCTTCATACTGCACCGTTCCTAGAAAATCAGAAAACTACTTACCCATTTCTCTTCGGATGGGATTGGGGGTTGGATCAATGGAAATGGACAAATCCCAATATTTCTCGCCGATAACACGATGATGTGGCGCAATGTTGACTATCGCGGGCACCGACCTACGATTCCCGGCTGAGATCGATTGATCTCACAGAACACTTTGGGGACGTAGCTCAGTTGGTAGAGCGCTTGCATGGCATGCAAGAGGTCGTCGGTTCGATCCCGTTCGTCTCCATTTACAAAAAACGCCTTTGGCTTGATGCTAAAGGCGTTTTTTGGTAGAGTGACGGGATGGAAGGAATTGGGGCTGACCCGCTCTGACCCGTTTGCTGACCCGCTAGGTCAAGGAGTATCGACTAATCATCCAAAATCAGAACGCTGTACAATATCCATACAGAGTCGAGTCCTTATGATCTAGACAGGTGGTCGCTGAGTGGGTACAAAATATGCATATGAAGACTTGAGTCCAGAACAGTTCGAAAAGCTGGTAGTTTTAATCTGTCAAAAACTACTTGGCATAGCTGTACAAGGGTTTGCCACAGGTCCTGATGGAGGGCGTGACGCAAAGTTCAATGGATCTGCAGAGTTGTATCCAAGTACAGCATCTCCATGGACAGGTAAAACGGTTATTCAAGCCAAGCACACGAATGGTATAAGCAAAAGTTTTTCTGATACCGATTTTTTTAATCTTGAGTCATCAAGCACGGTGGTGCAGAAAGAAATCCCTCGAATACAAAATCTTCGCAAGTCAAAAAACCTGGACAATTACATTCTGTTCTCTAATCGAAAACTTACAGGCAATGCAGACATCTCGATAATCGATTGCATATCTGAGGAGTGCAAAATTCCACAAGAATCTGTCGCTCTAATAGGAATTGAACAGATCGAACTGTATCTCAAGAGATATCCAGAAATCGTACAAATGGCAGAGATAGATCCTGTTGATTCTCCGCTGATTGTCAGTCCAGATGATTTAGCCGAAATCGTTGAGGCTTTATCTATACAAACGAATTCGGATCGATTTCAAGATGTGCCACCTGTCCCCCGCGTGAGCCTAAAAGAGAAGAACAGGATTAACAACATGTCAGAGGAGTATGCGAAAGAGTCGAGAAGGCGATACTTAAGCGATACTCCAGTGATAAAAGCGTTTTTGGCTTCTCCTGAAAACGAAGATTATTTACGAATGTACGAATCTATTGTGGAAGAGTTTGGCCTAAAAATTATTTCTAGACGCAACGACTTTCAAACATTTGATCGTGTAATGGTGTATTTGATTGATTTGCTTTTTAATCGTGATGCTGTGCTGAGACAGCGCAAGCATCAAAGATTAACTAGGGCAGTTCTTTTTTACATGTATTGGAATTGCGATATAGGGGAGGTTGCAGATGCTTAGGCCTACTAAACACTCACACCCTGATCAGACAGTGATTTTTGTGGCTATGCAGTTGTTGAAAAGGTTAAAAAAATATCGTATTGAGAAGTATGACGCCCTGCTTACGCATTCCAAGAGAGCAGTCCACGGGGGGGGAGTTTTGTTTCTTGCATCCCTAAATTTTCTTTTTCTTTTGGGCCTGATTGAGTACCACCCGAAATCAGATTCATTTGAGTATGTAGGTCCCAATGAAGATTTCTAAACTATATACAAATTTGCCACATCTGTTTGAGCCGATATTTTTCAATACCGGATTGAATGTGATTTTAGCAGAGATTCGTTTGCCTGATAATCAAGATAGAGACACGCACAATCTAGGGAAAACACTTCTTGGACGATTGATCGATTTCTGTTTTTGGGCTAAGAGAAACGAGAAGTTTTTTTTATTCAAGCATCTGAAAATTTTCAATGATTTTATCTTTTATCTAGAAATTGAGCTAGATAGTGGAGCTTTTGTCACCATTCGTCGCAGTGTCGCAAATGCGAGCAAGGCAAGTTTTCAGAAGCACGAGAGTAGATATCAGGATTACTCAGAACTTGGCGAATCTGATTGGGACCATTACGAGGTTTCATTTGAAAGAGCTAAAACCATTCTTGACAGTTTACTGAATTGGCAGGATGTGAAGCCATGGGATTTTCGAAAGGGCCTTGGCTATCAGTTGCGATCACAAAAAGATTATGGCGATGTTGCACATTTGAGCAAATTTAAAGGGTTGCATGCTGATTGGAAGCCGTTACTTTCACAAATTCTTGGATTTGATTCAAAGCTTATTTCTTCGCGATATAAAAAGGAAGCCGAGCTTGAGGAAAAACAAGCTACGGAAAAGATGATCAAGTCTGAACTTGGCGGATCTGTTGAGGATAGTAGTAAAATTGACGGCGTATTGCTGCTAAAGCTTAAAGAGGTTGAGCAGTTGCAGCAGTATTTGAGCGATTTTGATTTTCATGCACAAGATGAAGGAGTTGTGCGAGAGCTTGTTGATGAAATAGATTCGAATCTATCCAATAGCAATAACACGCGGTACTCGCTCGGTAGTCGAAAGAAGAAGGTCGAACTTGCACTTAGACGTGATCAAATACTCTTTGACCCAAATGAAGCACAAAAACTTTTCGAGCAAGCAGGAGTTTTGTTTTCTGGTCAGATTAAAAAAGATTACGAGCAGCTAATTGAGTTCAATAAATCAATTACAGATGAGCGACGTATTTACCTGGAAGAGGAACGCACTGAGATTGAATCAGAGTTGCGAGAGGTCAATAATAAAATAAGAGAGTTAGGGCATCGCCGTTCTGAATCACTCTCGTTTTTGAGCGATACAGATGTATTTACAAAGTACAAATCGGTAACAGACGAGGCTGTGTCTCTGAAGGCCGATATTGAAGTTCTTGAGCGACAGCGGGAATCAATCCGTAGGCTACAGGAGTTGTGTTCGGACATCCGTATTTTAAATGAGGATATTTTGCAACTGCAAACACAAATCGAGCAAAATGTTGATAAACAAAGCAAAGATAAAGAAAGCAATTTTTCTTCAATTAGGCTGTATTTCAGTGAAATAATTGAACACGTAATTGGCCGAAAAGCATTGCTCATTGTTTCGCCAAATACCAAAGGACATTTGGAGTTCAATGTAGAAATTTTGAACAAGCGAGGTAATCCTACTAGTGCAAACGATGGGTTTACCTATGAGAAATTGTTGTGCATAGCGTTTGATCTGGCAGTTCTGCGTTCGCATTTGGAATCTAAGTATCCACGCTTTGTGTATCATGATGGCATTTTTGAGTCACTTGATGATCGGAAAAAATTAAAGCTCTTAGAAGTGATTCGTGAGTACGCTGATTTTGGATTGCAGTGTATGATAACACTGATTGATACTGATTTGCCAAAGAAGCCTGATAGCGAAGAAGAGTTGTTTAGCGAAGAGGAAATCATTTTGTCTTTACACGATGAAGGGGACAGCGGCAGATTGTTCAAAATGCCTGCATGGTAGTTTGATTTGCTCATACATATTCATATGTAGTGCCAATAGTAAATCGCAATTTTGTAATCGCCGCATCCAAACGAGCCCAGTCACGTTCAGCATAATGCTTTTTCAAGCCCTTCTCTGAATGCCCCAAAAACATTTCAGTAACGGCAGGGTCGATCATTTCGAGTTCTGATGCAGCAGTTTTTCGCAATGAGTAGAAACTACGACCGATTGGGATGTCGGTCTTCTTCATCAACCTGTAGAATGCAGATCTGATGGAGTCGGTCTTCTTGAACTTCAGTTTGTCAGTTTTTTCAAACCGCTCATGAACAAGGGGCTTTCCATTCTTCGACAAGAAGACTCGGTCCCCGGGTTCTCCATGAAGGCTGCCATGCTTCTTCAGCATCTCAACAGTCAAAGGCCATTGGGCAAACTCGCAACGCACACCGGTTTTCGTTCTCTTTCGAACGATCCGTCCTTCTTGAATATTAATCTCCCTGGCGCGGAGGCAAGAAATATCCGCCTGGCCAAATCCGCAGTTGAGCGCGAGAAGTATAAAGGTCATCATACGATCATTTGATTTTTTGTAGAGCTGATCAATATCTTCGCGAGAAAATCTTTTGATCTCGGGTTCTGGTATCTTGATCTTGCTGTAGCCCTCAAGGTTGCGTGGTAGCTTATTCAAGAGTGCCATTTTGTATCCCCATCGGATCAATTGTCTAACGATGTCCAATCGTGATTTGGCAGTCCACGGGCTGATGGGTTTGTTTGTTCGATCAGAAACCGGAAGCGAGATCAGGCTGGCGCGGTAATCTTCGAGATCCATTTCGCAGAGATTGGCCAATGAATGCTTCGGGCCGATGAACTCGACGAACGCATCAATCGAGATACGAAGTTTCTCAAACCAGCTCGCAGATATTTCATTACTTTCGTACCGCGAAAAATTGTTCTGGAGAAACTTCTCGCCAAACTCCATGAGGGTCAAGTCTGACACTCGCTTCTCAATGCCTCTCGATTTCGATCTCTTTGAGAGAAACTCAAAGTACTGTTTCTCAGCTTTGGCGTAGGAGCGAGAGTCACTTTTAGATTTTCCTTTGCCGAAATAATACATCTTGCCGTCGATCTGCTTTCTCCAACGGCCATCTGTTGCGTATGTCAATATCTTCTTCATTTGGTTTCCTTCCGGTCCCTGCGGGTCACACTGGACCGCGATGAGTTTTGTTTGTCAAGAGGTTTCTGACCAAGAAAACGAAATCCATCAATTTTTACGGTTGGCTCGTCGTCGTATGCTGATGATTCATGCCTCGCCTCATTGAGCCATGCGTCAAGGTCAGATGGGATGATGAGGGTGATCGGACGAGCACCGGCAGCAGCGAGCCTGACAGTCGGTAGGCCTTCGAGGTCAATCCAGCGGCGAATAGTCTTAGATGAGACGCCGCATGCATCAGCGACCTCGCTGACGGTTAGGGTTGCTCTGCCTTGAGCCCATTGGGCTTGGTTGGGAACTGCGTTGTCATTTTCATTGGTCATCGCAGTCCTCCATATCTTGGTCTGCAATTCCCTTTCGACTTTGATGCGTATTCTCGCGCGAGATCCACGCGACCGCATGCCGACTTGTGGAACCAGCCCTCAGGCACTATGATGAATAGATGGGATCAGAGATCAAACGAGTACGAATAGCGACGCTTCGCCCGCACCCCTTGAACAAGAAAATTTACGGTTCGCTAACGGACCCTGATCTCGTCGAGAGTATTTCCAAGAATGGGGTTCTCGAACCAATCGTCATCAGTTCAGATCGTCGCGTTGTTTCCGGTCACCGGCGTCTCGCTGCGGCGAAGCAACTCGGACTCAAAACGATCCCGGCGCGGATGGAGAAATTCGATGATGAGGTATTGGCCCTGATCGAGTTCAATCGTCAACGGATCAAGACTTGGAGCGAGCGGTACCATGAGCTGCAGATCATCCTCCCGAAACTCCGCGCTGACGCCGCTGATCGAAGAGCCGCTGGCGCGAAGCTTGGGGCGGCTCGGAGGCACGGTCTGCCTGAGACCCACCTGGGCCAAAGGCATGGTCATTCCAGGGTCTACGACGAGGCCGCGATGATGACGGGGCTCAGTCGAGAGAAGATCCGCAAGCTGATTCGGATTCATGAGGCGATTCGGTCAAATAGTGCCTTCGAATCAATTTCCGACAAGCTTGATGCCGGAGGGCTGACAGTCCATCAGGCGTATTTGGCCATCAAGCGCGTCAAAAACGATGAAACCCGGCGCGACCAACTCGCTTTGGACACCGCAGAGGGGCGATATAATCTCGATGATCTGATCAAACCCTTCGATATTTGGTCGTTTCCGAAGCGAGATCGACGATTTGACCTTGAGATCGATCAGCATGCTGGGGAGACCGCCGGATCGCCGCCGCCACAGATATGGATCAATCTGATTCATTTATTGACCGAAGAGGGCGACTTGGTGGTTGATCTGATGGCCGGATCCGGCACCGCCGGGCGCGTGGCCGAATGGATGCAACGGCGATGCATGTCATTTGACATCGTTCCGCGAGGAAAAAATGTTCGCAGGCACGATATGACGAAGGGGTTCCCAGAGATCACGGAGACTACTCGTCTGATCATTCTGGATCCGCCTTACTTCACTCAGAAGTCATACAGCCGGGCGAAGAATGATCTGAGTAAATCCAAGAACCTTTCACAATACCTTAGCGCGTTGGACAAGATGATTTCGTCATGCATGAGCGCGTTGCCCAGTGACGGTCATCTTGCTGTTGTGATGGGAAACGGTCATACCGAGAGCGAGTTCCATGATCTTGGATTTGAAACGGCGAAGCTGATTGAGAAACATGCTCGGCTAGTTCATCGCATTGCTGTGCCATATTCGACACAGCAACACCAAGGGCATGTCGTCGCAAAGGCAATGAAGAAGAAGCGGCTGCTGTCGCTTTCGCGCGAGATGCTGATCGCTTGTCCGCGATGATCAGTTCTGCGTGAATCGAGAAATTTTCAACTTTGAATATTTGCCTGAAAGTGTATCTTTAATCTGGTATATTCGATTTCGGATATCGTACATTGAAACAGTAATTTCGCTTAACAATAAATCATTCGGTATTATTTGGAGATGAATCATGGTCAAAATGACATCGATTCTCGAACAACTACGTCCCCGCAAATGGGGTGACATGGCACAAGGACTCGACCACCCAACGGTGCGTCTGCTCAGAGGGTATGAGTTCGGAAAAATGCCCAACGCGATACTCGTATATGGGCATAGTGGGGCAGGGAAAACAAGCGCGGCGCGTTTATTCGCTCGTTCGATGGTGTGTTCTGGCGGCCATGCCATTCCGCTCAATGATCCGTGCGGGGAATGCTCATCATGCAGAGCGATTCTGACGAGCTTACAGTGGAGCGACAACCGAGTTTGCGAAATTGACTGTACGAAAGGCGCTCCCGCTGATGTCGTCAATCTAATTAAGCAAGCAGTTATGTATCAGCCCGTATTTTCAACGACAAATTTCCGCGGGAAAATTGTTATTCTCGACGAAGTTCATCGCAACGAAGGAAAACTCGGTAATCGGTTGCTGAAATTTATTGAAGACAGCAAAAATGTCATTTTCATCTTGATGACGACAGAGCCAGCGATGCTGAGCGAACCGCTCAAGCAGCGGTGTTTGAATGTTCGATTTGAAGCTCCGCCGGAACAGGAAATGACTCGATGGCTGGAGCGGTCCGCTTCGATTGCTGGAATACATCTGGATACGGGAGTCGCTCAAGACATAGTTCGCATTGTTGGACGAATCCCAAGGCTTGCGATCACGGTGATGGCCGCAGCCAACGCCTTAGCCAAGAATGTTGTCACGCTTGATGATGTGGAGGTCGCCAAATGCAATATCGCAATATAACCCGACAAGATGCCGTGAAACAAGCCGAGATGATCCTGGACAACAAAGACCCATGGGGACACATCTGTATGGATCTGTGCGACCTCGGGTTCTCAAAGGATCTGAGAGTGGCGTCGCTCGTTTACTTAACGGCCACATCAAGACTGATTGATAATCCGATTTGGACAATCATAACTGGCGCGAGCGGCAGCGGTAAATCAAAGCTGCGTTCCGAGATCGCCAAGTGCGTGCCGGAGGATGATCGACTTGATATCACGGAGATGACGCCGCAAGCACTCATCCGGCTTCCGGGTGCTCTAGGCGATGGCGTAGATTTCACAAACATTCTGTTGGTGAAGGATGAGCGCGAGAGCAAATCGGTAGACCCGGGGTTTTTCAAGAGTCTCTACGAGGATGGGACGGTCATTAAATACGTCGCGTCGGGTCAAAAAGCAATAAAGCTGACACTCAATGGCTGTCCAGCCTTTATTGAAACGACGACGGCGTCACGCGTGCATGACGAGGATCAGAACCGCCGGATTGTGTTGGCTGTCAATGAAGACCCAAACAAGTTTCGGTCCATCCTGGGAAATATCACCAGCAAAGCAGCGGGGATATCTACTTCATCCAATGAGGATATTCATCGCATCCATCAGCAACTCCAAAGCATCCTCCCAAGGCAATCCAAGTTCAAGGTTCCCTTTGCAGTGGGGATGGTCAAAGATAATGAAGACTGTGTACCGGGGCCGGAATCGACTCGGGCGGTTCAGCAGTTACTGTCTGTAATTCAAACGGTCGCGTTGCTGAACTATCGCCATCGTGCAATCACGGAGCAGGGTGCGATTGTGGCGACGGTTGAGGACTATGCCATCGCGCACGGGTTGCTTGATCCGATATTCAAGAGTCGAGCTCTTGATTTGCCAGAACAGTCTGAGAAGCTGCTGCGTGTGATTACTCATCAGGTGTCCAGTCTTTCGATCAACGATCCCCGCAGGAATGGGTTTACAAGGAACGATATGGCTGTGTGGTCTGGGTTGACAAAGACTACGCTCGAACGGCGTGTCGATGATTTGGTTCCGCGTGACCATTTGATCTGCGTTCAATCAGGCGGTCGTGGACGACAACACCTCTATGTGCTCGGGCACGACTGTGAGTCCACCCTCAACGGCGAGTCTATCTTTGTCAGCCCATCAGATCTTTGAACATTCAGCATGGTGATGCGAGCAATATGCTCGTGTGATCAACTGTGCCAGATTTCCAACGCCCGTTGAATGCCCATGATGATTGGGCATTTGACGGGCTTTGGCATGGACATGCCAACATACCAAAGAGAGGTCGCTTCCATGCTGGCACCGGTGTTTTGGTTCATGCGGTCACCGTATTGATCAGGATATTTTTCCCGCGGAGATTAAATGCCCGCAAAAACAAGAAACGAATACTGAGGTCATGATCACGAAAATGTACTGAATACTGCATTGTGCACAGCAAGAAATGTTTCCAGATTTCGGGTCAGAGTTGTACGGGGGCTTGCTCAACCCTTTGGGTTTCGCTATCACTTCGGTCATCGGAAACCGACGACCGGATCACCGGACTTCTTTTTTTATTCTCTGTTTCAAGATAAACAAGATTGAAATTGATTGATGTTCTGATCCGACCGCATTTGCGGTTGGATGAGTTTTCCGAAGGAAAACCAAATACGGTGCATTCTGCGATGGAATCGCTGTTGGTCTATATGACTGTTGGACACATTGAAAGTTATTGCTATCGCATCTGTTTCATCACGCCCCTCCCGCCGAAACGGGAGAGTGTGAAAAATAATATCAAGCCTCGGCCTTCGATCTCCGATTCTGAGTGTCGCCAAAATCAGGAAAGCCTACGAACTTTTGCAGCCCGCCGCTGATCTTCAACATTGTTGAACCATCAGGTGGGCGAGGAGCCGGAAGGCTCAAAGTCCAGGGCGTGGCCGCAGCCATCACCAGGAGAGGGAGGAGTGGGATACCCGCCTCGTTGACCCCTCGTCGGGGCCCCAAAACTACTGATTAATCCATTCGTAATGGCTGGATACAGCATTCAGCACAGATTGAGTTGTGAAGGAGTACATAAAAACGCTCTCCTCCGACTCCGTGCAAATCGAAAGAGAGCTGAAAAACGAAAGGGGTTTTTCAATGATCGTTGACGAGGTACACGGTCGTCTATGTGTGATTCTATATTCTGCCTCAAAAGTCCTTCTTTGTTCTCAATCTTTTTCAACTATTTCCCGCGAAGAAATGTTCAGGCACTTTAAAGGATGTCTGGTCGTCGGTTTTTCATGCTGTTCTGGTATGGCGAGTTTTGCGAAATGAGCATAGTAATAAAGATGATTTGTATAAGGTACAAACAGGAATCCGATAGGTTTGAGCACATTCCTGAATAATTGTCGCGGGATAGAAATAATAGTGCAAAATCGTCAATTACAGGCTTGATTCTCCAATTAATCCATGTTATGTACACATGGTAAAGTATCAAATGACCAAAGGAGAAACGAATGGATAACCCAAATGATCGAGGACGATTTACAGAAGATGAAGTAGATGCGACTTGCCAATCGCTGGTGCGTTGGACTCAAGAGCATGATGGCGTTCTTGTAATCGCAACAATGCTTGAGCTCGATCCGGATGCACCAGTCGAAGCTCTCTCGCCTCAAGCGATCTTTGCAGCAGAGTTGGACGGACTGAACGATGTCGAGCTTGCTGCGTTATTTGCTCAGCTTCAAGCGACCATCAGCTTGGTTGCCCGAAAGTATGCGATGCAGTCAGACATGGGACCGAAGCGATTCGGCCAGATCGTCAAAGAATGTCGAGAACGAATGCTCGATGAGAATGAACTGAGTTCAGATGATGATTCCGATTAGTTCACCGAAAAGTCGGAGATTGAAATGCTCATCAGTGGATCGGTGATTGTTTTTCGGAAAATCGGAAAAGAAAGAAAGGCATTTATCTATGCCAACCAGAACTCATATATGCGGACAGGATCTGTCGCAATCAAATGGTCAATCTCTAGGAGAGGGTGTTCCTCAACGACGCGGGCGACCGCCGCAGCAGATTCAAGTATCGATTGCCCATAGGGCTGTAGATACTGATGAGGAAACAAAATATGAAGAATCCATCCGGCTTGTGATCGCCTCGATTGTCCGTCGTCGGATGAATATGGAGAAGATGACATGAGGAAGTCAAATCTAAACGGAAAGAGAGCAATTCCGCTGCTGAGGTGTAGTACATTTGAGCAGAAGTTTACCTCAAAAGAAGATCAGAGATTATCTATAGCCAAGTTTGTAGATGATTATGGAATGGAGCTTGGTGAACCATTACTCATGGCGGGTATATCAGGATCCATCAAGAAGAATCTTGAAGACATGGTCGATGAGGTAATTAAGCGAAAGCAAAGTGGCGAACGGATTGATGTGCTGGTGTACTTTGATCAGAGCCGATTTGGTCGAGCCGGACCTTTACATTTTGGCAAGATGTCAGAAAAACTTGCCGATGCAGGAATCGAGCTCGCAGAAGCAGACGGATATATGGAGGACGAGGGTTCGCGCACCTTTCTCCGCTTGATTAAGGCTCAGTTCGCATGCGAGCAGGCGAAGAGCATCGCATTGGCCTCCGCGCGTGGATCTCAGTCCTCTCTGCAACAAGGGCGTCGAGGCCATGCGACTCGGGCTCCATACGGTACTGATAAGCTTTACTCAAACTCTGCAGGCGAGCGAAAATGCGTTCTCCGGAGAGCGACCGATGGAACACGATATCAACTTGATCCGGAGACAGGCGAAGTTATTGAAACCTATCAATCAGGTCTGCGGGGATATCGGAAGTCATCTCTTGAACATGACACGCTGATCATTGGAGACCCGAAGCATCATGAGATAGTTTGCCGGATCTATCGGCTCAAGCTCGAAAACGGGCATGGGTCGTATCTCATCGCTCGAATGCTCAATGACGAGGGTGTTTCGTCGCCAACCGGTAGGTGTTGGTATCCGCAATCAATTAAAGAGCTGCTCAACAACGAGGTATACACGGGATTTGCGTATGCCAATCAATATGCAGGAGCAATCTATTTCAATCATGCACCGGATATGCCCATTCCAAATGGGCATTCTGGAGGGAAGATTGTTCGAGGTATCCGCCCGGAAGAGTATTGGCATCGAGTTGAGTATCCCGAGCTTGTCAATTTCCTTCCCGCGGAACTTTTTTCTGCTGCGATTGAAATGCACGCGGCCCGGCGCGGGCGGATCAAGAATGGCCGTATTCAGAATCCCGATCGAAAGAATGGGCGTCGAAAACAGTTACTCTCAGGTATTCTAATTGAGAAATCTAGCGGCAAGGAAATGATTGCGGCTCAGGGTGGTTGGAAGAAGCGGATCTTTTACAAGGTCAGTGGCTTGGCTCTGACTTCCAAGGAAACGCCTCTCCGTCGCCGGATCCCATCAGCTCCTGTCGAGAAGGCAGTGCTTGATGAGATCGAATCATTGCTCTGCGATTTGTCGAATCTCAAACCTCTCATCGTGTCTGAGATCCAAAGACAAGAAGATGCCTCGCGCAGCGAACATGGCGAGTTGGAACGGCTCGAAATCGATCAGCAGAAACTCAAGAAAAAGTACGCGCTGCAGTTGAGTCAGCTCGGGGGTTCGATGGACGACCTTGTTCAAGATTCGCTCGATCAGACCAAACGCCAGTTGCAGGTGATTGATGATCGTCTCAGTCAGATCGCAGTTGGCCATCGAATGAATGAATCCGAAATCAATGGGCTTGCAGATGCAGTGATCGAAGACCTCCGCCCACTGCTCGACGAACTCTCCGGCACCGGCGATGTAGGACTCAGAAAGATCGTTGAGTCATTCGTTGGTTCAGCAGTCGTCGATTTGGTTGAGGGGAAAGTCGATTTTGAGTTTGTTCTACCAAATGAATTATTGATGCAGCGGTATAGGGGCCTGGCCTCCAGCCGCCGACCGGCATCAGGTGGCCAGGCCCCCAATCTAAAACCCATCACGCTGTCCACCAGAGCGGTTTTGATCCCTGATCAATGTCGAGGAAAGTGCTGGGAATCGTTTATTGCCCAAGGTTGCCGCAACTGTCACCGAAAACCACGCGCTGCCTGATGCAGGTTACCCATGATGGCTGATTTGACAAATTGAAGTAGGAATCGTGCTCGTCTAAACGGGCGAGCGCGATCTTTGAGCCACATACCCATAGAAAAGGAAAGCGAGACGCAATGGCTGGTAAACGAAAAAAAGGATTGACTGATATTGAGCGGTCAATTTTATCAAAGCTCGATCAGGTACTCAAAGATGGCACCATTACTGATCTGCAGCTTGCAGCAAAGCAGATTGCAAAGCTCTGGAACGAGGAGCACACGGTATTCCAATCTCAGCTCAATGTCAGAGCCGAGAAATGGAGGCGGGCGTACAACGATACACGAAAAGTATATCGACATACTGCGATGCATGAGGGAGCCGCTTTAATGCGACTCATGCATATTCCTGGGATTGATCCTCCGCTCAAGGAAGATACGTCTGACGGGGCAAGGCGACGGAATCCGGTGCTTCCAAGCTGGCATCATGCAGCTCCCAAGACAAAAATTCTCGCGGGAGAAGTAGAGAGGTTCATGGAGCTGATGGATACCGAGTCGTTCATTGATATCTTCGACTACGGAAACAAGATCATCAACGATCAGCTTTATCGATCCCCATTGGTTGTGATTCAAGGGCTTTCGGTATGGTACGAAGCGTTGCTGCCTCGCTACATCGCTGAGCAGTTCTCTCGTCCGTGGGATAATGAGGAGAGGGATCCCGAAATCGCTCTGGCCTTCGATTATCTGCTTGTTGTTCTGTATGTTGAATCAAAATGGACTTATTTAGTCTGCGACAAATACCTTGAAAGGCTTCCGCCAATGCATCTGATGAAAACAACCGTCAAAGGACGGCCAGGATGGAAGAAGCTGACTGCGATGCTCGCTGGTGCGTCATTGATTCAAATCCGGACGGGTCAGACTTGGGAACTCACCAAAGCTGGTAAGGGCATCGCCGATAGTCTCGCTGCGATTTGGGCGGACACTGGAAATCAATAATCTCTATACTGAGAGAATGGGAGTTGGTTGCATTTTGAAGAGTAAGAAATCAATCGAAGCCCAAGTTGCATTTGTAGTTGGCTATTACGGAGTTCCAGTTTTCTACCTTGTGGCGAGCAGTGGAATGTTCGCTGAAGAATGTGTTGGTCTGCTGAAAACTCAGTCGTCAATCTATTTGGCATGGTCTAGTTTGAACGAGTGGGTCTGTCATGTCGTCTACAACCATGGCCCATCGTGAATCTCATGCCAAGGGAGCATGAGGGCATCGGTTCGTTGCTGTCGGTCTTGGCCGCCAAAGACAACGACTTGCTCTGTTTCCTTGGTCTTGCCAAGAGCATGGGCTACATTTCGAATTGGAGTAAGGAGATCAGAAGTGACCGTTTGGCCAGCTTTGGCTTCGCCAATAATCAAACGGTCAGCATGTTCAAGGATGAGATCCGCTTCAACTCCACGATGATCACGGTAGTGAAACATGTTGGGGCTCTCGCCTGAATGTACTCGGTGCTTGACAATTTCAGAGACCACCCATGACTCAAAGATACTTCCTTTGAGTGGATGCGTTGCGAGTTGATCTGCAGATCGTAATCCAAGGAGCCAGCACGCAAGACCTGTGTCATAGAAGTGAAGCTTGGGCATCTTGACGAGCCGTTTGCGGAGATTGGTTGAGTAGGCTGGTTGAAGAAACACAATGTAGCTTGCTTCGAGAATCGACATCCATGCTTTGGCTGTGGGCTGAGATATCCCGGCATCACCAGCGAGGTTGGAATAGTTGATCATCTGCCCGGTGCGTCCTGCACAGAGTTCAACGAACCGTTGGAAGGTGGTGAGGTCGCCGACATTGGATACGCTGCGAACATCTCGCTCGATGTAGGTGGCGACATAGGAAGCCAACCATTGTGATGGCGACAGTTTCTTGTCATAGATTCGTGGATACCCGCCCGTGAACAAGACTTCATCGAGCGTCTTTGGAGCGTCGGCAAACTCGGATATCTCATCAAAGCTCATCGGCAACAAACTCAGCACCGCTGATCGCCCAGCCAGAGACTGATTGACTGACTCCAAGAGGGCGAAGTTCTGCGATCCGGTGAGAATCCATTTCCCTGGCTCAGGGTCATTATCAATCATCGGTTGGAGATACGACGGTAAATCTGGCGTGCGTTGGACTTCGTCAAGGATGGCACCGTTTGGATACTGAGCTAAAAAGCCACGAGGGTCTTCAAGGGCGAAGTTTCGTACATCGGGTGCTTCGAGATTGACATAGTCCTTCTTGGGAAAGAGATGTCGGCAGAGGGTGGATTTACCGCTCTGTCTGGGGCCGGTGAGGGTTACTGCCGGAAATGAGCGAGCAGCTTCAGCCAAGCGTGGTGCAAGTCGTCGATTGATCATGCTTAGAGTTTATCAAATGAAGCGTGCTATTTCAAGATTGAATCTTGATTTGTCACGCAAAGGTTGGTGTCGGCATTAAAAACAGGCATTTAGGCTCAAAATCAAGGATAATGACCCATCCATTTTGAAATGGAATATTGAATATCAACGTGATATAGGCGATTTAAGCGACATCTCGGATCAGATTTATCTTTGCGGGAATAAAAGACGACCAACAAGTGTCAGAAACAATGGTACCATTTACTGACAGGATGAAAGGGCTGACATGAGCACGACGCAAACCAAGGTATTGAAACGGATTGGCCGCCAATATGGTGGGCCTGGTGCTGTCGTGACGGCGAAGGATTTCCTTGACCTCGCAAGCCGAGATGCGGTCGATCAAGCCTTGGTACGGCTCACCAAGCGAGGTGATCTGAATCGTGTAGGCAGAGGGCTGTACCATCGGCCTCGGATCAACCAGAATCTAGGTATTACCGTCCCCCCCGATGCCGACAAAGTCGCCGTAGCGTTGGGGCGTCAGACCGGAAGCCGAGTGGTGCCTTCTTC